>DATNCH010000121.1:0-21675 GCA_035571655.1 Pyrinomonadaceae bacterium | reverse complement strand
GTGCTGCTTTACGACAGAAAAGGTGCGTTGTCGGTATTTCCGCAGATTCGCGAGTGGAGGCGTCGTAAGTTTGATCTGGCGGTGCTATTTCAAAATGCGTTTGAGGCGGCGCTGATTCCGTTTCTGGCGGGCGTGCCGGTTCGACTCGGTTACGCGACTGAATCTCGACGCGCTTTGCTCACGCATCCACTCGAGTTGCCTGACTGGCGTTCATCGCGGCATGAGGTCTTCTATTACTTGTACGTCGTCACAGCGCTCGAGCAGATGTTGTTTGGCACGAGCAGCATCTGCGAGGCGGATCCGGATACAACGATACAGATTTCGGAAACGAGGAAGGCTGAAGCCGCCGATTTGTTGCGCGCGCATGGTGTTCGTCAAGGCGAACTCGTGGTCGCGCTTTGTCCGGGGTCGATAAACAGCCGCGCAAAAAGGTGGCCGGCGGAGGCGTACGCCGCGTTAGCCGATCGATTGATCGACGATCACCGACAGGTGTTGCTGATTGGATCGAAGGACGAGGCCGATGTGTCTGACGACGTGACGAACCGGATGCGACATCGGCCGATCATGCTCACTGGCAAAACGAGTCTGGACCAGATTACAGCCGTGCTCTCTGCGGTCGATCTGATAGTGACCAACGATACGGGCCCGGCACACATCGGCGCCGCACTTGGACGTCCAACGCTGGTGATTTTTGGACCAACAAATCCGCTGACGACGCGCCCGTTTTCTCCAGCCGCGGAGATACTGCGCCATCCGCCGGATTGTGCGCCTTGCATGTTGCGTGATTGTCCGATCGACCATCGTTGTATGACGGCGATCACGGTTGATGAAGTGTTTGAGCGGTCGCACGTGCTGCTGAAGCGCAGTAGTTTTGAAAAAACGGTAAGGAGCCTGTGCGACTCAGTCGCGTAAACAGATGAAGCGGCCGGCAGTTTTCATCGATCGGGACGGAACGATTTCCGAAGAGGTTGGTTACGTGAATCATCCGTCGCGTTTTCGTGTGTTTCGGTATGCGGCGGAAGCGATCAGGATGCTGAACGACAATGGCTGGCTGGCGATCGTAATTACGAATCAGGCAGGTGTGGCGCGCGGATATTTTTCAGAAGACGTTATCGTCAGTGTGCACGACCAGCTCAAACGCGACTTGCAAGCGGAGTCAGCGCAGCTCGATGGGATTTACTACTGCGCGCATCACCCGTCCGTCGGCGAGCCGCCGTATCGTTTGGACTGTGATTGCCGCAAACCAAAAACCGGATTGATTGATTGCGCGACGAAGGATTTTGAGATCGATTTGCCGGCGAGCTGGATGGTTGGTGATCGCTATGGCGACGTAGAACTCGCGCGCAACGCAGGTCTGCATGCGGCGTTTGTATTGAGCGGATACGGGCGCGGCGAGTGGGAGTACCAGCGCCACGCGTGGAAGCACCAGCCGGACCTTGTTTCGGAAAACCTTCTCGAGGCCGTGAAAGCGATTGTCTCTGTGCCTCTGCGTCTCTGTGGTGAAAATTTAACCACCGAGACACAGAGACACAGAGGTTACCAGAAACCCAAATGACGCTAATCAATATCGTCAGACGTTTCTCCGATCAAAAGATCGCGATTATCGGCGACGCGATTGCGGACAAGTTTGTCCACGGTTCAATCAGCCGTGTCTCACGCGAGGCGCCGGTTTTTATCCTCAGGCACGAACAAACGGAGACCGTACCTGGCGGCGCGGCCAACTGCGCGATGAATCTTGTGGCGCTCGGCGCACAAGTCTCTTTGATCTCAGTGACTGGCGATGATGAGCCAGGCCGAGAGCTGCTGGCAAAACTCAAGACCGCAGGCGTCAACCTCAATGGCGTTCTTGTTTCAGACAAGATTCAGACCACGACGAAAGTCCGAATCCTCGCAGGCCATTCCCACTCCAGCAAACAACAAGTCATCAGAATCGACTACGACGACGCGGCCATCGGCGATGGCGATCTGCGCGATGCATTGACCAGCAAGCTGGAACAGATCGCCGCTGCCGCTAATGCTGTTGTGATCTCGGATTACAACTACGGCGTCGTCGATCCAATGACAGTTGATGTGATTCGAAAAACAACTGCTCCAGTCGTGGTCGATTCACGTTTCCGTCTTTCAGAGTTCAAAGGATTCACTGCCGCAACGCCGAACCAGGAAGAAGTTGAGAATCTCCTCGGCACTCAGATCTCATCGCACGAACAACTCGAAACTGCCGCTCACGAGTTGAAACAGCGACTCGGCTACCGCGCACTGCTCGTCACGCGCGGCAGCCAGGGCATGACGTTATTAGAAGACGAAGCTGACCCGCTTCACATTCGTGCCGTCGGCGCGCAACAAGCGGTCGACGTCACGGGCGCCGGCGATACCGTGATCGCAACGTTCGCCCTCGCACTCGCATCCGAAGCATCTTTTTCCGACGCAGCAAGACTTGCAAACTACGCGGGCGGTCTCGTGGTCATGAAGCGAGGAACAGCGACGGTAAGTGCGGCTGAGCTCGAGCACTCGATTCTGACTGATGCATAACGATCAAAGCGTTCTCGACCTTGAACAATTGAAAAAACGCGTCGCGGCCGACAGAGCCAACGGCGCTCGCATCGTTTTCGCAAACGGCTGCTTTGACGTCTTGCACGTCGGACACGTCCGGTATCTCGCCGGCGCGCGCGCACTCGGAGACGTGCTAGTCGTCGGCATCAATTCCGACGAACAAGTTGCGATTCAGAAAGGCGACGGCAGACCAGTGCTCCCGGCGAGCGACAGGGCCGAGATCGTCGCCGCACTCGAGTCCGTAACCTACGTCACGATCTTCGACGAACCCACAGTCGAAGAACTCCTTCTCGCACTCAAACCCGATGTTCATGCTAAGGGCACGGATTACACCGTCGACACCGTCCCCGAACGTGACGTGGTACGATCCTACGGTGGGCAGGTCGCGATCGTGGGAGATCCGAAAGATCATTCGACTTCAGCCATCATCGCTCAGCTCGGAGGCGCCGATGCGTAAGACCTTAATCCTGCTTTTAATGTGCGTGATCAGCGTTTCCGCGCTCGCGCAGAAGAACGCCCGCTTCGATCCTGACGGAGCGTTCTGGGTAATTGGTCCACCGCCGAACGAATTCTCGGACCTCAGTGGCATAAATTTGAACGCGAAAAAGTTGAGACGTCTCCCAGCGTCGGGACTGGAGACGAACGACGGCAAGCGCTATCGTTTCAAAACGCTGACGGTCAAACGCGACAACTTTACGTTTACAACCTTGGCGCTCGGTGGCGTTTCTTACAGCTTTGCTGGAAGATTCCTGAAGGGCGGAAACTTCGCAGCCACGTGGCTCGGTGATGAAGACCCCGTCCTTGAAGGCACGCTCACGAAGTTTCGCGGCGGAAATAAAGTGGCTGAAGCCAAACTGAAGTTCAGCTACTTCGGCGGTACATGAGAATTCTGATCGTAAAATTGGGAAGCATCGGCGACGTAGTTCATACCCTGCCTGCGCTCGCCGCGGTGCGCGGCGCAATGCCACAAGCTGAGATATCGTGGGTAGTTGAAAGAAAAAGTTCTGAAATTTTGAAAGACAACCCGCTTCTGGATCGTCTCATCGAAGTCGACACGAAGGCGTTGAGGCGCGGGCTGATGTCTGGGGAGACGCTGCGGGCACCGCGCCAGCAGTTACGTCGGTTACGTGCCTCAGCCTTCGATATCGCTTTAGACTTTCAGGGACTTCTTAAATCTGCTTCCATAGCGCGCCTCTCGGGCGCGCGACGTGTTTTTGGGTACACCCGCGCCGGATTGCGCGAACCAGCCAGCGCTCTCTTCCTGTCCAAACGAGTCGCGGTTCCGAAGAAAACCCACGTCATCCGCAAGTCGCTTCTCCTGGTTCATCAGTCTTTGGGCGTTCCGATACCCGAAGAACTCTCGTTCCCGATCAGCATAAGCCCGACAGATGAAACAGAGGCCAGACAAGTGGCGGCTGGCACTGGCGGGAACTATGCGATTCTGAATCCCGGCGGTGGTTGGCCGACCAAACTCTGGAGCGCCGAGCGATTCGGCAAACTCGCAGATCAGCTTTGGTCTGGTTACGGGATCTCATCTTTGGTGACGTACGGGCCGGGCGAGCATGAACTCGCTGAAAGTGTTCGCCGTTCGTCGGACTCCGGCAAGGCGACGCCTGTCAGTCTGTCATTGAAAGGTTTTTATTCACTTGCTCAGCGTGCACGTATTTATGTGGGTGGCGACACGGGTCCAACGCACATAGCCGTCGCTGCGGGGACGCCGATCGTGGGTTTGTTTGGACCGACTGAGTGGTGGCGAAATGGAAGTCCGTATGCAGAGGACGTATGTGTCGAGCGAAATGACATCGACTGCCGCGTGGATTGCCATCGCCGCTCGTGTTCGAAGTGGATCTGCATGGATATTGACGTGCGAAGAGTGATGGAGGCTATTGAGCGAAGGTTAACTTAGCGCCTTTGCACCTTTGCGAGGAATCTCACGCAAAGACGCAAAGACGCAAAGGAAGAAGCGTGGGAAGAGACGGAACCTGGATCCAGCGTTGGCGAGTGCCGCTCGGTTTTGTGTGCGCGGCTGTGTTCCTGTTTTTCGCGAGGCCGACACCCAGGGCTTTGTTGATCGGCGCTGCGGTGTCAGTTCTCGGTCTCGCGCTTCGCGCATGGGCTGCCGGTCATATCCGAAAAAATGCGGAGCTCGCGACGTCAGGTCCTTACGCCTTCACACGTAACCCGCTCTATGCCGGAAGTTTTCTTCTCGGGCTCGGCTTCACGATCGCCTCGGGACAACCGCTGCTCGGGCTACTGTTTGCGGCGCTATTTCTTGGCATCTATTTGCCGGTGATGCGCGTCGAAGCCTCGACCATGGCACAGCTATTTGGCAGTCGATATGAAACGTACAAGCAGGCTGTGCCGCTGTTTTTTCCAAGAATAACGCCGTTTCGCGAGAGCGAGGCAACTCGAAACCGGTTTGATGTTACGCTTTATCTTCGTTACCGGGAGTACCGGGCCGCACTCGGGCTCGTCGTTGCCTGGGGACTGTTATTGATTAAGACTTTTTACTTCTAAACAGTTTTGCGAATAACCAGAATCACCGCTTTTATTTTGTTCATCGCCGTTGCGATCGGCGCGGCGCACGGCGTGGTCCACGCGCAGAAGTTTGAGCCTAAGTCGAGAGCTTTCGAACACGGCGAAGAACTTCATTTCGAAGCTGAGTTCTCGCGCTCGCTGTTGCGGGGTCTGGACGTCGCAGACCTTAAGTTTCGCGCTACGCGTACGCCCGTTGCAGAAACGCCCAGTTCAAATCAGTCAGCGTCGTACGAGTTAACCTTTAACGCTGACGTGGCGAGTAAAGGCTTCTTTCCTCGGCTCTTCAATCTGAAGTTTCGCGAGCGCGTCGAGTCTACAGTCGAGCCAGGCTCGTTCACTGTGCAAAAGACGAAGATTCTCGATGAGCAGGGAAAACGAGTAAGAGAAACAGAATCGACTTTCGATCGCGCGAGCGGCAAGATGACGTGGACCTTGCGCGATCCGAATAACCCTTCCGCTGAACCACGCCACTCGATCACCGATTTCTCAGGCCAACAACTACAGGACGTCTTGTCGGCGATCTATTTCATTCGCACGCAGCCACTCGAGGTTGGAAAAACGTTCGAGATCTTCATCGGCGATGGCGGCCGTGTTTACAAGGTCCCCGTAAAGGTCGTCGAGAAGAAGCGGATGAAAACGATCCTTGGCCGTCTCGACGTGTTTCGCGTCAATCCGGAACTCTTTGGTCCAGACAGAATGATCGATGACGAGAAAGGTGAGTTTTCGATCTGGATCACTGCCGACGAGCGTCACATTCCGGTGCGAGGTCGAATCAACACTGACTACGGGACGTTCGATATCAAGCTCAAACGTATCATCAGCAAGTAGCCACAAAAAAGCACAAAAGTGTATTCTGATTAAATTCTTCTTTTTGTGCTTTTTGTGCCTTTTGTGGCTATACCATTAATCATTGGTCATCGTGGCGCTTCCGCCGTTGCACTCGAGAACACCATGGCGGCGTTTCACGCAGCGATCGCTGCCGGGTCGGACGGGATCGAGTTTGACGTTCGTCTGACACGCGATCGCGTTCCGGTAATCATCCACGACAGCACGCTTCGCCGCACCACGGGCCTACCGCATCGAATTTCCGAGCTAACATGGTCCGAACTCGAGAGCCTGAATGTCGGTGTACCGAGTCTTAAACAACTGTTCACGCTTTTCGCGCAGAACGATTTGGGTCTTTATCTCGAGATGAAGTCCGACACCCCTGCCGAACGCGAACCACTCGCTCGAGCATGTTGCGAGTTAATCAATCAGTACTCGTTCAAACCGCGAGTGTTCGTCGAGTGTTTTGATCTACCGGCGCTCGAAGTCGTCAAAAAAGTCGATCCCGAAATCAAAACCGCCGCCCTGTTCGAGCCGGGACTATTCAAACCATCGGTTTTGTCGGATCAATTGATCCTGAATCGAGCAATAGCGATCGGCGCCTCGGCAGTCGCACTGCACCACAGCATCGCGCGCCGCTCCCTCGTTCAAAAAGCGAGGGAAGCAGGCCTTGCTGTCGCCGTCTGGACCGTGGACGATCCCTCGTGGATCGAGCGTGCGCGAGCGATGGGTATCGACGCTTTGATTACTAACAATCCCGCCGCTATGCTGTCGCATCGATGACTCGTCCGCAGGCTCAGCTAAACCGGTTCTTCGTCTCGACTGAGTTTTCAGTTCACTACCGCAAAGCAAAACAGCTTCTCTGGCAGAATCAGTCGTCGTCGGGGTACGGGCTGCTCACGACGCTCAACGGACAGCTCGAATACGTTCTTGACGACAAGCACGCGAGCCTCGCAACGTCAGAGTCGGTTGTTCTCGAGCCGAATACGAATGTCACCGCGAAGGGTCAACAGGTTGAACTTCTGTCTCTCACCTTCTCCGCATCGCTGGTGATTCAACACGCCGCAGCGATGCGACTGATTCCACCGAAATCGATCGTCACGTTCACACGCGAACACATCAACGGCGATCGGAAACTCGACGGGTTGATTGCCGAATTCGTTTCGGAACTCGCCGGCGAAGAACCAGGCAAAGAGATCGTCATGCGAGCACTGGTGGAGCAGGCGTTGGTCCACATTTTGAGAAACTACTCGACACCGCGTCTCTCTGAGGATCTAGAACTCTCGCGCGTCGGCCTCGTCGACAGGCGCATTCGACGTTCAGTCGAGTTGATGCACACTCAGCTCGATCAGGAGCTCACGCTGAAGGCGCTTGCCGCCGCTTCTTATCTTTCACCGTTTCACTTTGCGCGGCTCTTCAAAAAACTCACCGGCGCCTCGCCGCACAACTATCTCGCCGGTATTCGCGCTGCAAGAGCGCAGTTGTTACTGGCAGACACGGATCTTTCGGTGACACAGATCGGCTCGCGCGTGGGCTATCTCAGCGGCAGTCATTTTACGAAAGCCTTCCGTCTCGCGACCGGCACCACCCCACGCGAGTTCCGCAAGGGCCTCATAAAGCACCAAAATCATTTGTGATTTTTTATGTGCCTTTTGTGGCCAGCAATACGTCGCCAATAATGCGCAAGATTTGTCGATTGGAATCGCAGTCTCACCAGTATCATCCAGAAACAGAGGAGACCATCAGATGCCAGTTGATAAACAAGCCGAAATCAAACCAGCCGAAGGAAAACTCGGAGTTCTACTTGTAGGCTTAGGTGCCGTCAGCACCACCTTCATCGCAGGCGTCGAAGCCATCAAGAAGGGTTTCGCGCAGCCAATCGGCAGCCTCACGCAGATGGGAACGATTCGTCTTGGTAAACGAACCGACAACCGCGTTCCATTGATCAAGGACCTGGTGCCACTCGCGGATCTCAAAGATCTCGTCTTCGGCGCGTGGGACATCTTCCCCGATTCAGCCTACGACGCCGCTCTGAACGCAGGCGTTCTCGAGAAAGAACTTCTGGCCCAACTCAAAGAACCACTGCGAAAGATCAAGCCCATGAAGGCCGTCTTCGATCAGTCGTACGTGAAGCGTCTCAGCGGAACAAACGTCAAGACAGGGAAGAACAAGTTTGAACTCGCCGAGCAACTGATCGACGAGATCGCGGACTGGAAACGTAAAAACAGGTGCTCGCGTGTCGTGATGATCTGGGCAGCGTCGACCGAAATCTTCCTAAAACCACACGCCGTACACAAGACGCTCGAATCGTTTGAGAAGGCGATGCGCGAGAACCACAAAGCGATTGCGCCGTCGATGATCTACGCGTACGCAGCGCTGAAGTCAGGAATTCCGTTCGCGAACGGTGCTCCAAATCTCACCGTCGACATTCCTGCCTTGATGACTCTCGCCGACAAAAACAAACTCGCGATCTGCGGCAAAGATTTCAAGACCGGCCAGACGCTGATGAAGACCATCATCGCTCCGGGTCTGAAGTCGCGAATGCTCGGCCTGCACGGCTGGTACTCGACAAACATCCTCGGCAATCGCGACGGCGAAGTGCTCGACGATCCTGACTCTTTCAAGACAAAAGAAGAATCGAAGCTGTCAGTCCTTGAATACATCCTTCAGCCCGAGGTTTATCCGAGTCTCTACAAAGACTTCTCACATGTCGTGCGGATCAACTACTACCCGCCGCGCGGCGACAACAAGGAAGGCTGGGACAACATCGACATCTTCGGCTGGCTCGGTTACCCGATGCAGATCAAGATCGATTTCCTCTGTCGCGACTCGATTTTGGCTGCTCCAATCGTTCTCGACCTCGCACTCTTTCTCGACCTCGCTCAACGGGCAGGGATGAAGGGCGTCCAGGAGTGGCTCTCCTTTTACTTCAAGTCGCCGCAGACGGCGCCGGGCTTGTACCCCGAACACGACATCTTTATCCAGCTCATGAAACTGAAGAACACCCTGCGGCACTTGCGCGGAGAAGACCTGATCACACACCTCGGACTCGAGTACTACGATTAAATAGGGCAGATTCTGTTTCCAGCTAGGTGAAACTACCCTGCCAAACGACTTCTGCGCCGGGACGTGTATTCCCCACGCAAAACGTGCAATTATTGTCAGTCGACCTTGACAGGAAATGTCACGCGGCGGATAAGATTCAACTGCTCGGTTATGTTTCGCCTTTTGTTACCACTACATTTGTGGTGACAATTTGAGCGGACTTGTATATATAGCATCGGTTCGCAAGGTGTTTTGAGGCTGAAACCTGGTTGGCGAACCTTAACGTATTGTAAATGCATCAATTTTGATGTGGTCCGCTCCTTGCAGGAAGGGCAATGGGTCAGAGGCTTTACAGCCTGATTCGAGAATAACCTCGAATCGAACTGGCAAGGAGAGAGCCGATGTTAGCTGAGTGTGACGTGACAAGAACAACAGACATGAACAACACAGGCACAGTATTCCTCGATCCCGATCAAAAGAGCCCGCGTGCTCAGGATTTTGAGGAGCGATTGACTGCGCGAATCGTAGGTCAGGAGCGCGCCGTCAGACGCATGAGCGGTCTGTATCAGATTTTCCTTGCGGGCATGAACCCCCCGAATCGGCCGATTGGAACGATGCTGTTTCTGGGACCAACCGGTTCCGGAAAGACGCGCGTTATCGAAGCCGCTGCTGAAGTGCTGTATGGAGATCCCAACGCGATCGTCAAAATCGACTGCGCTGAGTTTCAGCACTCGCACGAAATCGCAAAATTGATTGGCTCACCTCCGGGCTATCTGGGTCACCGCGAAACCTCGCCGATGCTGACTCAGGAGAATCTCGACCGGATGCACACGGACGATATGAAAGTGTCGTTGGTGCTGTTCGACGAGATCGAAAAGGCTTCGGACAGTTTGTGGCAACTGCTGCTCGGTATTCTCGACAAAGCCACTCTGACTTTAGGCGACAATCGCCGCGTCGACTTCTCGAAGTCGATGGTGATCATGACTTCGAATCTCGGCGCTCGAGAGATGTCGGAACTGATTTCAGGTGGCATCGGTTTCGCGCCGGGCAAGGGGTCGAAAACTCCGAACGATACCGAAGTGGACCAGAAGATTTACCGCACCGCAGTCGAAGCGGCGCGACGCAAGTTCTCGCCTGAGTTCATGAACCGGATCGACAAGGTCGTGGTCTTCCGTTCGCTCAAGGAACATCACCTGCGCCAGATTCTCGATCTCGAATTGCAGGCGGTCCAGGATCGCATCATGCAATCAGCGGGAACCAAGTTCGTCTTTCAATGTTCGGAAACGGCGAAAGACATGCTGATGAAGGAAGGCTTGGATTACAAGTACGGCGCTCGTCACTTGAAGAGAGCGGTCGAGCGATTTCTTGTTTATCCGCTTTCGAATCTCGTTGCGACTGGTCAGATCGGACTGGGAGATCTCGTTCACGTGGACGTCGACGGAATCCGTAATCGCCTCGTTTTCTCGAAGAGTTCCGGTGGAGCTTTGATTCACGAGATGACCAAGGGCACCGACGTGGAAAGTTCAAGTGAGACGTTGTCGGGTGGTGTTGGACTTCCGATTCCAGCAGCTACGAAGGCCGCCAAGAAGAGTCAGGGCCGCGGCGACAAGGCTGAGAATTAATCCGCGGATTTTATCTTTGTGACCTGTGGATTGCTTTCAGCGACTGACTCGCGATAGCTGAGAGGTAAGGATCCTCGGCGATTGAAGCAGCTTGTAACGCGGCGACGGCTGCCGGATCGCCGATCAAACCCAAAGATCTTGCCGCCTCACGGCGTACGTCGTTCGCAAACTTTTCGTTGTTCAGAGCCGAGACCAATGCCGCCGTCCCGGCTCGACTCCTGATCTGCCCGAGAGCAGTAGCCGCTGCTCGCAGCACAAAAACATTCGGTTCGCGTTTTCGCTTCGACTTGCTCGGTGCGGAAAGTTCGGGCGCGAGTGTTCCCACCAACGCCACGACTGCTGCTTCATCCGCAATGTGTCCCAACGCAATTGCCGCGGCGCCTCGAACACCGTCTTCCTTGTCATTCAGCAGCAGCTCGCTGAGTGCAGCAGTCGCACTTCGGCTACGCGTGAGTCCGAGTGCGTAAGCGGTCTCGCGACGCACAAACTCGTCTTTGTCGTTAAGTAGCGGAAGCAGAGCGGCAACACTCTCGTCAGGACCGAGTGAAAGAATCGCCTTGGCCGCGGTGGCCCGGATTACGGGCGAGGGATCCTGGAGCCCGGCGAGTGCGGCGCGGGAAGCGACAGCCAAACGCATACTTCCCAACTGCATGATCGCGTCGCGCCGCTCTTCCTCATCGGCGGAACTCAAACGCTGCTGCTGTTTTTCGATTTGGAGTTGAAGCGGAGTGAGTTTACGGCTGTCCTGCGCCGAAGCAGGCCACAAAAATGCACAAAAGGCAATGATCGTTAGTGCCTTTTGTGCATTTTTGTGGCTCATTCAGAATTGCGCGCCGGCTCTTGTTGCAGCTCGTCTTTCAGCCTTGCGTCGCACGACTTCCCATTCGAAGGCCTGGCGCGCGCGACGATTCTCGCGGGCATCAGCCAAAGCCGTTAGCACCTCGTCGTCAAGAAACGAGGGTTCTGGTCTCGCTCGTCGCGTCGACTCGATCGCCGAGATGTAATCGAGAACTTCTGCGAGTTCGGACTCACTCAGTGCCTCGAGTTTCAAAGCAAGAGACTGGCGTTGGCTCGCGTTGTTGGCCATTGTCGTGCTCCTTTGCTTTTGGCG
Source organism: Pyrinomonadaceae bacterium (assembly GCA_035571655.1). GTDB lineage: Bacteria > Acidobacteriota > Blastocatellia > Pyrinomonadales > Pyrinomonadaceae > PSRF01. The sequence continues at coordinate 9,984 of DATNCH010000121.1, read as the reverse complement.
GGAGAAAACTATACACAGGATCGACGCGATTTTCCAGAATCTACGGGGATTTATCCTGCGGAATGCTGAAAAACGAGGGATCTCTTAGTCAATCCGGGCGGCAATACCCTGAACTGTGTCGATGATGAGAACGGCGATAGGAGGATAGATAATCAGGTCAAAAGCCACCACGGTCGCGGGCACCGCAACCCCAGTGTGTTGAAACATTAGTCGCAACATTCCAAAAAAATCCTGCGTGTGTGATCCGATATACAGCCCTATTCCAAGACTCAGCGCATAGCCAACAAGGAGGAATGTATAAGCGGAGAACCGCGTAAAAGGCTGTTCCGGAATTTCCTCTTCAATGATGATCGATCTCTGAATCGGGTTCGGCGTGTATGTGTAGTGAGCCAGGTATTCACGCATTCTATTGGCGAGATGCCAAACACCCATCACAAACAAGGTCAGCACGACGACACGGCCCACGGTCGAGAACACCTGCCACAACTGCGGCCGCATCATCGCAAGAAAAAACGTCGACAGAAACAGCGACACAGTTGTAAACACCGCTCGCTGGCGCTCACGATTTTCCTGACGATCGCGTTCCAGGACCTCGTCAACCACGCGATCCCATTTCGCCTGGACCGCTAAATTGCGAGCGCGTTTCGCGTGCGGATTGTCGGAGTCGAGAATGGAATAACTGCGTTTGTTCTGTGCTTCCAACTGATCGTCGTAGTAAGCACGCTCCTGCGGATCGATGAGCGTGTGGTAGGCCTTGGAGAGTAAGGCAAACTGGCGTGCGGCCTCGGAATTGTGATTCACATCGGGGTGACTTTTACGCGCGAGTTTCCGGTAGGCCGATTTGATCTCGGCCAGAGACGCATTCGGCTTGACGCCCAGAATTTTGTAGTAGTCGATCACTGTGCTTGTCTGAACTCCGAAAGCCAGCGATGGATGTCAGGGCTGCCTGAGGACACCGCCTCACTCGCCGAAAAAGTATAACACCATCCGCAAGTATTTCAGGGGCCTTTCGTGGTTACTGAGATGGCGGATTTCCTTAAGGGGGGTGCCAAAGGGGAGCCGGGAAAAACCTCGAGCGGCATTCGAGGGGGCGAGGACATTATCATTAAGGCGACTCGCCCCTTTGGCGGGTTGCAATCCCTAGTACAACCGCCATGCCATTCTGAAATTTTTAAAAAACCCAAGAAAAACGCAGGATCACTGCGGGGAGGTGTCAACAACTGTGCACAGGTGAGCAGGCAACTGTGTACGAGCGAGTACACATACTGCTCTGCGGCCCTCGGCGTATGTCTGCGTTCTCTGCGTTGAAATGACTGTTAACGCAGAGAACGCAGACATACGCAGAGGGCCGCAGAGGAAAACCTACTTCCCGCTGGCGCGATCGACGATTCTGAGGAGAGTTCTTACGGCAATTCCGGTTGGACCTTTGGAGCGGTAAGGCTTAGCTTCGTCACCCCATGCAGTGCCGGCGATGTCGAGGTGCGCCCACGAGATCCCATCCGCAAACTCTTTGAGGAACGCAGCCGCGGTTATCGTCCCCGCTTTGCGCCCACCGACGTTCTTGATGTCGGCGATGTCTGACCTGATCTGTTTTGAGTATTCCTTGTCGAGCGGCAACTGCCAGAACTTTTCGCCGACTTCCCTGCCGGCCGAGATTATTTCGTCTATCAATTCCTGATCGGTTCCCAGCACTGCCGCATTCACGTCACCGAGCGCGATTGAAACGGCGCCCGTCAACGTCGCCATATCGATCACTTTCGTGGCGCCGAGTTTCTTCGCGTAGGCAATCGCATCGGCCAGGATCAGGCGACCTTCAGCGTCGGTATTGATGATCTCGATGGTCTTCCCCGTCATCGCCTTCACGACGTCTCCAGGCTTGGTCGCTTTTCCTGACGGCAGGTTCTCCGTACAAGGCGCGACTCCGAGAATCGGAATCGGAGGTTTCAACTGCGCGATCGCTCGCATCGCGCCTATGACTGTCGCCCCGCCCGTCATGTCGTACTTCATCAATTCCATATTCTCGCCCGGCTTGAGTGAAATACCGCCGGAGTCGAACGTCACTCCCTTACCAACGAATGCCAGCAATTCTTTGTCATCGGAAGGCGGAGTCGTAGGCGTGTATTTGAGAATGATCAGTTTCGCGGGTTGATCCGAACCACGAGCGACACTCAACAACGAGCCCATGCCTTCCTGTTCCATGCGCGCTTCGTCAAGTATGTCGACACTCAATCCAAACTCACTGGCAACTTCACGCGCGCGTTCAGCCATATCGGTCGGCGTCATGTACGCCCCCGGCTCGTTCGCCATATCGCGAGTGAAGTTGACTGCCTCGCCGACGATCACTCCCGCCCGGACACCTTTTTGTAGTGAATCCTCTTCGCCGTCTTCGATAACCACAACGAAACGATCGATTTTCTTCTCTTCTTTTTCTACAGTGCGGTATTTATCGGGATCGAACAGCGCGATGTATGCGCCTTCGACCGCGGTTGCGGCTGTTGCGCCTGCATCGCCGGACGCTCTTGGAAGCACGGCAATCGACTTCACGTTCTTGCTGCGCAAGGAACGAAGTGCGGTTCCGGCCATCTGTGAAACCTGCGCTGATTTGTATTCACTCGCGTCGCCGACGCCGACGAGCATGAGCCGGCGCGCCTTCAGTTTGTTGTTGCCAACGAGATGGAAGTAAGCGGTCTCTCCTTCTTTGCCGGAGAACTCTTCGGCGTCGAGCGCTGAGCGCACGAGCCCGCCGGAAAGCTCATCCAGCTTCTTTACAAAACCCTCATCGGGTTTCTCGTTCTTGAAAACGGCAACCGCCAAAGCTTGCACATCAAGCTCTTCGATAGGTCCCCTGTTGGCTTCAACTTGCATCTCTGTTAGTTCTCCTGTGTGTCATCGATTACGTTCTTTAAGCTGGGCTCGAGTTTCTCTTTCAACTGTTCGCTTCAGCTCGGCCTCACGTTTGTCATACATTTTCTTACCGCGAGCGATTCCCACTTCGATCTTTATCCGGCCGTTTTTTAAGTAGAGCTGGGTGGGAACGAGGGTCATTCCCTGTTTCGCTGTAGCTTCGTCGAGTCGGGATATTTCACGTTTGTGAAGCAGCAGCTTGCGAGTTCTCAGTGGATCGTGGTTCTCGCGGTTGCCATGAGAATAAGGCGAAATGTGTGCATTAAACAACCACGCCTCGCCCTCGCGCACAGAAATGTAAGCTTCCTTCAACTGCACGCGACCATCCATGGCACTCTTCACTTCGGTGCCGGTTAACACAAGGCCCGCTTCGTATCTATCCCCAATATGATAATTGTGAAAGGCAGCACGATTCGCGGCCAACACTTTTTCTTCTTTCGACATGCGGGCTCACGCGTTCTTCAATTCGAGCACGTCGTGACGAGTGATGATGCCGACGATGCGGCCGTATTCTTCGACCAGCACCGCCGGACTCGTCTGTAAACGCCGCGTCACTTCGGCTGAACTGTCGTCGACGTCGACTGTCGGGAAACTCGACTCCATCACTTCGCTGACGGGCGAAGTCAGCAAGTCTCTGTTTCGGACGACTTTCGCGAGGCAACGGTTCTCTCGCAATGAGCCCACCGCACGGCCTTCGTCTAAAACGGGTATTTGACTCAGCCCGAGTTCATCCATCTTCCCGAGTGCGTCGCCGACGATATCAGTGGGTGTAACCCATACAAGTGACTTCGGCGCTTGGGGTTTCTTGGTCCCGCTGATCAAGCCGGCAGTGATCTTCTGCGGCTCCAACAGGCGTTTTTCTTTTAACCACTCGTCCGAGTGATGCTTCGTCAGGTAATGTTCGCCAGTGTCGCAAACAATGAAAACCACGACCGCATTCTCGTCGAGACCCTTCGCGACGCGCAGAGCTGCCGAAAGATTAGTGCCGGTAGACCCGCCGCAGAAGATTCCCTCCAGTCGCCCGAGCAGTCGCGACATTTCGAACGATTCGCGATCGGTTACATTTATCACTTCGTCGACGTACTTGATGTGGACGTTCGCGGGGACGATTTCCTGGCCGATTCCTTCCACGAGATACGGAGTCGCCTCTGGGGTTTTGCCTGTTTCCTTGTAGGTCTTAAAAATCGAACCGTAGGGATCCGCGCCGATGATCCTGATCGCCGGATTCTTTTCTTTCAGATACCGGCCGGTTCCCGAGATCGTGCCGCCGGTTCCGATTCCCGCGACGAAATGAGTGATCTTCCCTTCCGTCTGCCGCCACAGTTCCGGACCAGTGGTGCGGTAATGTGCTTCGGGATTTGCAGGGTTCGAGTACTGATCCGGGTAAAAGGAGTTCGGAGTTTCTGACGCGATTCGTTTGGCGGTGGAAACGTAGTGGTCGGGGGTTCCGGGTTTAGCTGAGACCGGGGTGATAACGACGTCTGCGCCGAGCGCTTTCAAATAGCGCGACTTCTCGACGGAAGCTTTATCAGTCATTACGAAGATGCACTTGTAACCTTTGACGGCAGCAGCCATCGCGAGACCGATTCCGGTATTTCCCGAGGTGGCTTCGATCACGGTTCCACCCGGTTTCAGGACACCTTCTCGTTCGGCGGCCTCAATCATCGCCACGCCGATCCGGTCTTTCACCGAATACCCGGGGTTCAAGTTCTCCATCTTTGCGAACACTTGTGCCTTGGTGTCGCGCACGAGTCGATTGAGTCGCACTAAAGGCGTATTTCCGATCAAGCCGAGAATGTTTTCCTGGAATTCCATCAGAGTCTCCGACGAGCCTGGTAAATGGGGACCTATCTATATAGCAGAAACCGTTGAGCGCGGCTAATTCAGTGGGGGCAAAAAGCGGGGTCATTGGTCATTTGTCATTTTCCATTTGTCAGTTGTCAATTTGAAGACCTTTGGCTTCAACAGTGCGCGAGCCCTAAAAGCCGCAGGTCTTATCAATGACAAATGACAAATGTCAAATCATAAATGACAAATGATTTGGCTTTTAAAATGTTTGGGCCCGGACGTGCTCTCCCCTTCACATCCGGGCCCTTACAAGGCCACTCATCTTGCAATGTGTGACCGAACCGTTAATTCAAACAAACTTAGTAGCGTCGTCTGTTGTTGTCTCTAAGCTTGTACGTGTAAAGAGCTGCTCCACCTGCGCCTAACAGTGAGCCGATTACTGCGCCCTTCTTACCACCGACCGCTCCACCCAGGACAGCACCCGCGCCAGCTCCGATGCCGGTTGTGAGTTTGTCTCGGTGTCGATCCCAAAATGATCTGTCTCGGTCCCATTGATACCGTCGCCCGCTATAAATGCGATCGCGATTACGGTAATTGTCATAACGTTGTTCATAGCGCCGAGTGTCATACCGCCGGTAGCGCGTTTGTGCTCCGGCCGGAATCGCCGTGAACATCAAAACCAACAACAACAAAATGCTTACTAACCCCTTGGTCATTCCTACGTCCTCCGTGCCCTCTTTTGGCAATGGGTGTGCCAACGCGCAATCGCGCGCGATATCGCGCTTTTTTGCAGTTTTATTGAAACTTGGGCTAAATATGAGGAGAACGACGTTAACCATTCCGTGCGCATCGTGTTAGTTGATTCACCTTTTGGGGTAATCTAACCGCCGTTACTAGATCAACAATGAAAATACTCATTCTCAATAGCACTCAAATCCGCGAACTGCTGCCGATGCCGGACTGCATCGAGTTGATGGCGGATGCACTTTCGGCGCTGGCGCGTGACGAGGTGCATCAACCTTTGCGCACGATCGTGCGTCCGCCAAATGCGCGTGGATTACTCGGCCTCATGCCGGCGTATCGAGCGGGCGAACGCGGCGCTTTTGGTTTGAAAGCGATCTGCGTTTTTCCGGAGAATCCGTCGCAGGGAAAGGATGCGCACCAGGGCGCAGTGACGCTCTTCAGCCGAGAGACTGGCGAACTATTAGCGTTGATGAATGCTTCGGAGATCACGGCGATCCGGACCGCTGCTGTCTCAGCCGTCGCGACGCGGTTACTTGCGCGCGAAGATGCGTGTGAGTTGGCGATCATCGGCGCGGGTGTGCAAGCTCGCACGCATTTGGCTGCAATCGCATGCGTCCGCGCGATCAAACGGGCACGCATTGTTGCGAGGAACTTCGAGCATGCGCAGAAACTCATAGACGAGATGCAACCAAAGTTTCCATTTCCCATAGAAGCCGTGCAAAAAAATGAAGAGGCAGTTCGTGGGGCAGACCTGATTGTGACTGCTACATCATCTTTAGAACCGGTTATTCGTCATGACTGGATCTCGCCGGGAGCACACGTCAATGCGATCGGCACGCATTCGCCGACTTCCCGCGAGGTCGACAGCGCGACGATGGCTGCGGCGCGAATTTTCGTCGACCGTCGTGAGTCTGCGTTGAATGAATCTGGAGACTATTTGTTGGCGGCGAAGGAAGGCGTTGTTGGTCCGGAGAGCATCGTGGGCGAGATCGGAGAGTTGCTGATCGGAACCAAATCCGGTCGTAGTTCAGCAACACAGATTACGCTGTTCAAATCGCTTGGTCTCGCAATCGAAGACGTCGCCTGTGCCGAGTATCTCTACCACAAAGCACGCGCCGAAAACGTCGGCACATGGGCTGACTTCTGAGGCATCTCAAATTAAACGATCGCCGGTCACGGTCACAGAGTCCTGTCGATAGTGACACCCGCGACTCTGCCGGTTGTGCTGTGCCGCCTGCGCCACAATCAACGCGACCTCAACAGCGTTACGCAAGCCGATCAACCCGTCCGACAGCTTCGTAGTTCTATAAAACGTCTCGATCTCATTCCACAGGTGCCGCAACTCGCGAATGGCGCGCGACAACCGGTCGGCGCTGCGCACGAGACCTACGTAGTGCCACATAATGTTTTGAATCGTCTGCATGTCGCCCTGAATCAGCGCCGGATCGGGATCCGCGCTCAAACCACTTTCGTCCCACGACGGTATATCTTCAAACTTTGGCGTTGGTCCAACAGTCTTCTCGCTTAACACTTTCTGGATCTCCAACGCGGCGCGATTGCCCCAAACGAGCCCCTCAAGCAGCGACGTTGACGCCAGCCGATTCGCGCCGTGCACGCCGGTGCAACTGATCTCGCCGACTGCGTACAAGTTGCGAATCGTCGAACGTGCCCATTCATCCACCAGCACGCCACCACAAAAATAGTGCGCCGCAGGAACCACCGGCACAGGCTCGCGCGAGATGTCGAGTCCCACTTTCAAACACTCTTCGTAAATGAACGGAAATCTCTCTCGAATCGCTTCCGCAGACATGTGCGAAGCAATGTCGAGCAGCACGTATGAATAACCGTTTGCCTCCATCTCGTGATGAATCGCGCGCGCAACGACGTCACGCGGCGCAAGGTCTTTCCACTCAGGCGAATAGCGCTCCATAAACGGACGAAGTTCAGGCGTCAATAAGACTCCGCCTTCACCACGAACAGCTTCGCTAATCAACAGACCTTCAGCGCCCGGAGCCGCGAGTGCGGTCGGGTGAAACTGGACGTATTCAGCGTTGGCGATGCGCGCGCCCGCGCGATGGGCCATCGCGAGTCCATCGCCGCGTGCACCGACGGGATTCGTAGTGTTTCGATAGATCCTCCCGAGGCCACCGGTCGCGAGAATCGTCGCGCTCGCGAGGTATCGATGCACCGTCTTTTCTTTGCGATCGAAAACGTAGCAGCCGTGACACGAGATCTCGCGATAGTTATCCAGCGGATTGCGCGAATGATGTGGAAACGTGATCAGGTCGACCGCTGTTGCGTCGGTCTTGATCGTGATGTTTGGATATTCAGCGAGCGTACGGGCCAGGCCGTTCATGATCGCGAGGCCGGTCGAATCGCCGATGTGAAGAATTCTGCGGCGCGAGTGAGCGGCTTCCTGACCCCAGATCGGTGCGCCATCGTCAGCGTGATCGAAAACGACTCCGGCTGTGCGTTCGAGTACTTCGTTGAGTAGTGATGGACCTTCGTCAGCAAGAATGCGTGCGGCTTCAGGCGAAGTCACACCGGCGCCGGCCGCAACAATGTCTTCGAACAACAGCTCCGAAGTGTCGTCGGGACCGCGGCCGATGATTCCGCCCTGCGCGTAGCGGGTATTCGATTCGCGAACCTCAGTCGCACGCGTGATGATGGTGATTTGACGCTCAGGATTTCGAGCGAGACGTAGAGCAGCAGTCGCACCGGCAATTCCGCAACCGATGATCAGAACCTCAGCATTTGTCATTATCGGTGTAAGAAAATCCGTACACAGATTGCACAGATCTTCCTAATCATCTTTCCCGATCTCGAGCATCCGCTCGACCGACCGCAGCGCGCGCCTGCGAACGTCTTCGTCGATAAAGATCTCAAACTGCTCCTTTTGCAGCGATTCGAGCGTGTCTTCAAGAGTGATCTGATTCATGTGCGGGCAACGCACACTGCAAAGTCTCAACATCTCTTTGTCCGGGTTGGCAGCAGCGATGTTATCGCCCATCGAACACTCCGTAAGCAGCAGATAACGTGGCGCATTCGTCTTCTCGACGTACTTGATCATCGCCGTCGTGCTGCCTGAGTAATCCGACGCAGCAACCACCGCGGGACTACACTCCGGATGCGCCAGAATCACGACATCCGGGAACTGCTTCCTGACATTCTGAATGTCTTCAACGCTGAACTTCTCGTGCACCTCACATCGACCAGGCCAACCGATCATCTCGTAATTCAGCTCGTTCGGAAAACGCATCCGCGGCTCGCGCGTCGGAAAGATGATCTGTTTTCCGGTCTCGCGCGCGACGTTGCCGGCGAGATATTCATCAGGAATAAAAATCACCTTGTCAGTCTTCAGCGACTTAACAACGGCAACTGCATTCGATGAAGTGCAACAGATGTCAGACTCTGCTTTCACGTCGGCGTAAGTGTTTATGTAAGTCACTACCGGAACGCCGGGAAATCGGCGCTTCAGTTCGCGCACATCCTCAGCAGTAATACTGGCCGCGAGCGAGCATCCCGCTTTTTCAGAAGGAATGAGCACCTTCTTCGTTGGATTGAGTATCTTCGCCGTCTCCGCCATGAACTTCACGCCGCAGAAGACGATGATGTCTTTGTCGGTTTCCGCGGCTCTGCGACTGAGCTCGAGCGAATCGCCAACGAAATCCGGAATCGAATGGAACAGCGCCGGTTCCATGTAGTTATGGCCCAGGATGACTGCGTTCTTTTCCACCTTGAGCCGATTGATTCGGACCGCCAAATCCGCTTTTAGACGCAACTCAAAATCCGGCACGGTATCCGAAAGCAGCCGGTGCAGCTTTTGATACATCTCTTCCGTTTCCATGTCACGCGCGTGAGCGCGCATAGTCATTTCTCTCATTCAACAAACTCCAGGCTCACATCAAACACCTTCGGCGAATGTGTCAACGCGCCGACGGAAATGTAGTCGACGCCAGTGCCGGCCACTTCGACAACATTATCGAGCGTTACGTTGCCAGACGCCTCCAATTTGGCCCGGGCGTCACAGAGCTCGACCGCTTCGCGCATCGTCTCGACAGACATATTATCGAGCAGAATCCGCTGAACTCCCAACGCGAGCGCCTCTCGGACGTTGTCGAGCGTACGCGTCTCGACTTCGATTTCGAGCTGCGATCCGGACGCGCGAACCCGTTCTACCGCAGCAGTTATCGAACCCGCGAAGTCGATGTGGTTGTCCTTTATTAATACCATGTCGAAAAGACCTGTACGGTGGTTCTCGCCGCCGCCAAGACGAACCGCGAGTTTGTCTGTGAACCGTAGACCAGGCGCGGTCTTCCGCGTATCGAGAATCACGGCTTTCGTCCCGGCCACTGCGTCTACAAATTTTCGCGTCAACGTGGCAATGCCCGACATGCGACCGAGGAAATTCAGAGCAGTTCGTTCGCCCGTGAGGAGTGCTCGCGCTGGTCCTTCGAGATCCACCAGCACTGTGCCGCGAGTGACTCTCGATCCATCTGCCCCATTGTTTCTGAAAATGATCTGATCGCTCAAAGCAAGCATCACATG
>DATNCH010000120.1:0-29906 GCA_035571655.1 Pyrinomonadaceae bacterium | reverse complement strand
TGAGTTGGGACAGTGGCGAGCCTGGATGTGGGTTGATAAAGATGTCGATTACGGTGTTCGGAGCAACACGCCAGCGGCCGTATTTTTCACCGATGCCGCAAGGAAGACCGTTGGAGTAATCAATTAATACAGTTTCATTTGCTGTCTTATAGACCACGGAATACGGGCCGTTCTCTTCGTTTGGTGGACCTAAGAGTTGCTCAACTTGAGAACGCGTGGAGTGTAGCGGCACAATGCCGCGCCAGCCCCTCGCCTCGGCGGTGGCAGCGCAGAGTAGTATCACGAGTATCGCGATGGCCTTGTGATTGTTTCTCATGGTCGTTTGTAAAATCTTTTATTTAAATGGGTACTTGCAATGCCTCTGGAGAACGGTATCAAAATTCCCGCTCCAACTAAGATAGTCAGTTGGTTTGTAATCAGGTGCCGTTGTCTCATCGACCGCATGACCGGCTAATGCTAGCTCTCTATCGTAATACCAACCCCGTCTTGCCAGATGTAGAGTTTCATGGAGGGCCGTATATACATAACGAGCTTGAGCTAAGGCCGCCTCTGCTGGTCTAGCTGAACGGCCAAGCGGCCCAAACGGCGTTATATATGCAGTTCCCGGCCCAGCCTGAGCACCTTCCGGCAAAGAAGGGTTTACAAATTCACCAACGAAGAGATCTCCGCCCACTGTGCCTCCGTTTCCTACATCAACCAACCGATACCCACCTGCGTCCTGAATCCTGCTGAAGGCATCCCAAAAACTAGTTGCGTGTGGCTGACCTCCGCCGAAACGCTCGTTCGCCTTATTAAGGAGCCTTTGCACAAAAGCCCCGCAGTCCCCCTTTAAAAGATCCTCCAGTCCTTTTCTTAGATTACCAAGCGGCACAATTTGACGTCCGGTATTCTGAACAAAAAATACACGATCGCCGCTCTTATAATCACTGCGAAACTCCGGCGGAAGCCAGTATTCGAATATTCCGATTCCATGATAGATGACCTCGCCTATCACCGGCACTGTCCGAATGATCCTTCCAGTCTCATTAGGTGCTGCGAATCCCGCGATAGTGCGAATCCGGAGTGTTCGTCAGCAGTGGTCCAATCTCCAACCGCTGTCCGGTCTCACTTATCGGGATATTCAGATCGATAAAACCACTGAAGAGACTGTTAGCGTTCCACTTCGTCGTGTCGAGCGAGTTGTCGTTGAAGTCGTCGCTCAATGCCGGCGGCGAGCCCTGCGACGACACGCTTCTGACAACGCAAATGAGTGTGACAACCACACTTATAAATAGGATTGAGAAGAGGAAGCGATGAGAGGCTCGTGAGCTCACATGAGGCATGACAAAACTCCTGGGCCAGTCGGATGAGTGCGGCGCACTCTATTGCGTCATGGTTTGCTTGTCAATAGCAAAGTGGTCGCATTATCCGGTAAGCTGTCTGGCCGTGAAGAATCAAACGTATCCATTTACAGCGATCGTCGGTCAGGAGGAGATGAAACTCGCCCTGATTCTCAACGTCGTCGATCCGCTGATCGGCGGCGTTCTGATCATGGGACATCGAGGCACGGGAAAGTCGACGGCCGTGCGCGCGCTCGCCGATCTACTGCCGCACATTTCGGTGGTTGAGGGTTGTTCCTATAACTGCGATCCGGAAGGGCAGAATCTGTGTGATCAGTGTCGTCAAAGTAAAAAGGCCGCTCGGAAGTCGGTGGCGGTGCCTGTCGTCGAACTGCCGTTGGGAGCGACTGAAGATCGAGTCTGCGGGACGATCGATATCGAACGCGCGTTATCTGCCGGTCGAAAGGCTTTCGATCCCGGTCTACTGGCGCGCGCGAACCGGGGCTTTCTTTATATTGACGAGGTTAACCTGCTCGAGGACCACCTGGTCGATCTGCTGCTCGACGTGGCGGTCACTGGAAGAAACAAGGTCGAGCGCGAGGGCGTGTCGGTCGAACATCCCGCGAGTTTTGTGTTGATTGGTTCGGGAAATCCTGAAGAGGGCGAGCTCAGGCCGCAGCTTTTGGATCGGTTTGGTCTGCACGTCGAGGTTAAAACAGAAAATTATCTTCAGAATCGAATCGATATCGTCGAGCGTCGCGAACGTTACGATCGAGACCGCGAGGCGTTTTGCGCGTCGTTTGCTGCCGATCAGGAGCAACTGCGCAAGCGAATCACGCGTGCGCGTGCCAACCTCGGCAAGATCGATGCTACGCGGCCGGTGTTGGAAAAGATCGCACAACTTTGCGCGGACCTCAAAGTCGATGGTCATCGTGGCGAATTGACGATCATGCGTGCTTCACGTGCGCTGGCGGCGTTTGAAGGACGACGAGCCGTGACCGACGAACACGTGAAGAGAGTTTCCGCAATGTCTCTGCGACACCGCCTGCGGCGCGACGCGCTCGACGAGGGCGCGACAAGCGAACAAATCGAACAGGCAGTGGAGGAAGTTTTCCCTCGACCGCCGTCACCGCAACCGTCTGGTGGTGGAAATGGTGGCGACACTCAGAACCTCGATCGGCCAGGGAAGTCGAACAAAGAAGCTCCGCGGCAACGCGCTTCTGGAACGGGCAGCAGTTCCAGACCGAACACGGTCGATACGCCGTCACCGCCGGCACGTGAGCGAAAGTCCGGTGAAGTGCAACTGGATGAACATTTGAGGACGACGAATCGGAAGGAGAAAGCGCGGTCGCAGAGTCGACGCGCGCACGGTGCGAAGGCTGCGATGGACCAGAGGCGTGGAAGGTACACGCGCGCCGTGAATTATAGAAGTGCGGGCGCGCGGGTGGCGCTGGATGCAACCGTGCGTGCGCTTGTCGGTCTCGGGTCGACGATGCGGTTGCCCGTGAGTTCCGAGGCGCTTCGGTACAAGTTACTGAAGCACAAGCAGGGGACGCTCTACGTTTTTGCGATCGACGTGTCTGGCAGCATGGCGGCAAATCGCATTGCGCGAGCGAAGAGCACGATTCTCAAGCTGCTCCGGCGGTCTTATCTTAATCGCGATAGCGTTGCCATCGTCTCGTTTCACGGCACCACGGCGAATGTCGATCTGCCGCCGTCGCGCAGCATTTTACGTGCTCGCCGAGTTCTCGATTCGCTGCGAATGGGCGGCAGCACGCCGCTCGGTCTGGGGCTGGTGACTACGATCGAGTTGCTGGAACTGGTCGGGAACAAGTTTGGCGAGACGGTTGTGTTGCTGTTTACGGATGGACATTCGAACGTTCCGCTGCGGCGCGGCGGTCTCAACTTGCGTGCGTTTCGGCAGGTGAAGATCGAGTCAGAACTGAGAGAGCTCACGGTTGCGCTCAACCGGCTTACGCGCGTGGTTGTCGTCGATACGCAGAAGGAGTTTGAATCGAGTGAAGAGACGCGGCGTCTCGCGAAGATTTTGAACGCAGGGTTTGTGAAGGTCGGTTGAGCCACAAAGAAGCACAAAATAAGACACAAAACGCAGGACAGCGGGATGCGCGAGTGTTCGAGATCTACGAGCAGTTGGTGGAGATCGAAGAGCGGCTGATTCCGACGGGACTGCACGTGTTTGGGCGTGCGTCGAACGCCGGGGAGAAGACGGATCTCTTTAAGATGATTGCGTCGTTTGATCGGCCTGAGGTTGGCGTTCGCGCGCTGCCGGAGGCTTTGGTTGACGAAGGTGTGCGTGAGTTTGTGGAGAACGGCGTTGATGCAGCGGTTGTTCTTCTCGAGCAAAAGGGATTGAGCGCGGAAGTGACGCGGCCTGTTTTTGCTTTGCTCGAAACGGTTTCGACGAAGCTGCAAAGTAATAATGAGATCGACTCACTGGCGCGTGCGTTGCGCGGTGAATTCGTCGAACCTGGACCAGGCGCTGACGTCGTCCAGAATCCTGACATACTGCCAACTGGTCGAAACACTCACGCGATCAATCCGTACGGTGTGCCTTCGGCGACTGCTTTCGCACGCGGTGAGGCTGTCGCCAACCAACTTCTTAACCGTTATAAAAAGGAGAACGGACGATATCCCGAAGCGATGGCCCTGGTGCTCTGGGGACTCGACAACATCAAGACGCAAGGTGAAGGTGTGGCCCAGGCGCTCTGGCTCCTCGGCACACGCCCAGTCCGCGATGCTCTAATTCGGACTACGAACGTCGAAGTGATTCCTTTGGCTGAACTCGGCAGGCCGCGAATCGACGTGGTTATGACCGTGTCGGGAATCTTTCGAGATCTGTTTAGTCCAACGGTGCAGTTGTTGGATAAAGCAGTTCGTCTGGTCGCACAGCTCGACGAACCTTTGGACCAGAACTACGTGCGCAAGCACGTGCTCGAGCAGGTCCGGCAGGATGCGTGCGACCCGGACGATGCGGCGGTTCGCGTGTTCTCAAACGCGCCCGGCAATTACGGCACGAACGTGAATTTCATGGTGATGGATTCGCAATGGGAACGCGAAGAGACGCTCGGAGATCTTTTTGTCACGCGAAAGTGTTTCGCCTATGGCCGCGACTCGAAAGGCCGCGCGATCGAGGGCAGGGAAGCGCGCGTCGCGATGGACCGCGCGCTGTCGCGTGTCGAAGCGACGTATCAAAATATCGATACGTTCGAAATCGGGTTGACGGATGTGGACCACTATTTTGAGTACCTGGGTGGGATTTCGAGGGCCGTCGAGAAGAGGGCACAGGCGCGGCCGGCGATTTACCTGTCAGACAGTCTTGCGCGCGACGTGAAGATTCGTTCGCTCGAGGAGACGGTTCGTTTGGAGACGCGTGCGAAGACGCTCAACCCCAAATGGTACGAAGGAATGCTGAAGCACGGGTTCCGAGGTGTGGCTGAGATTGAGAATCACGTGTCGAACACGTTTGGCTGGAGTGCGACGGCGGATGCGGTTGACGATTGGATCTACTCGGAAGTCGCGAACACGTTTTTGTTTGACGAGGCGATGCTGGATCGTTTGCGGGATTTGAATCCGCACTCGGCGCACGCGCTTGTGCAGCGTCTGCTGGAGGCGAATGGGCGCGGGTACTGGGAAATTGATGAGGAAACCCTGGAAAGAGTGCGTGAGATTAGTCGCAGCCTCGAGGACCAATTAGAGGGCGTAGCATAGAAGGGCTTTTTAGACAGGATTACAGGATTTTTCAAGATGAATCCCGTAAATCCTGCAACATCCGGTGAATCCTGTCCAATGAATATTACGGTGCTTTATGTGGGGTCGAGTTTGCTTGCGCCGCTGAAAAACGCGGAGCGAGAGATCAATCGTGTGCACAGGCTTGAGCTTCGTGTGGCTGCGTACAACTTTGGGTCGCCGTTGAATGATTCCGAGTGGCAGGAGGTTGAGAACGACCTACGGGAAGCGAATGTGGTTTTCGTCATACATGTAATGGATGGTGAGAATGCGTCGCGATTGATCAACGCCCTCGAAAGATATCGTCACGATGCGGTCGTGGTTATTAACTGCATGCCCGAGCTCATGCGGCGAACGCGTATGGGGAAGCTGGATGTGGGTTCGTTCGCTGGTTGGATGGCGAGGTATGCAAGACGCGACAAATCGACGCGCGCGAGAAATGGACACGGACAGTATCTCAATTTGCTTCGGCGCCTGCCGAGAATTCTGAAGTTTGTGCCGACGGCTGGCGCGCTCACTGACGCAAAGCACTACCTGTATTTGTTCTGCTACTTCCTCCAGCCCACGCCCGCCAACATCCAGGCGATGCTGCTTTACGCGTTGAAGCATTACGTTCGCGACGAACGGCTGAAGAGACGCAAACTACGCGTTGCTGAGCCTGAGAGCATGCCGTCCGTTGCGATTTATCATCCGCAGGCGCCGGCGCTGTTCGAATCTTTCGAGAACTACGAAAAGTGGTACAAGCGCAGGCTCGATCCAAAGTCGACAATCGGATTGCTGTTAATGAGGCCGCAGGTGGTTAGTAAAACCACCAAACACTACGACGCGCTCATCAGCGCCATCGAAGCCGAAGGTCTCAGCGTCATCCCCGCAATCGCAACGTTGATGGACAACCGCGAAGCCGTATCGAAGTTCTTTGTCGACCGCGACAAGAAACCTCTCGTCAGCCAGATCGTCTCACTCACCGGCTTCAGCTTCGTCGGTGGACCAGCGATGAACGACAGCGCCGCTGCCGCGGAGTTTCTGCGCGAGCTGAACCTTCCTTATCGATCCGCCGTCAGTCTGGATACACAAACGATCGAAGCGTGGAGCGATTCGCAAACGGGACTGAATCCAGTCCAGGCTGGTATGCAGATCGCGATTCCGGAGATCGATGGCGCTACCGAACCGTTCGTCTACGGTGGCATACCTGCGCGTGGACAAGAACCTATCGCACTCGAGGATCGGTGCCTGCGGTTCGCGCGTCGTCTGCGTCGCTGGAACGCTTTGCGAACCGCGCCGCGCGATCGACTGAAGCTGGCGATCGTTCTGTTTTGCTTCCCGCCAAATAAAGGAAACATCGGCACTGCTGCCGATCTCGACGTGTTTCCGGGCGTGTTCGACGTGTTGCGGCGTTTACGTGACGAAGGTTATGACGTCGAGATTCCTGCTTCTGCTGACGCGTTACGAGAAAGACTACTCGGCGGCAACTCTGAAAGGTTTGGCGCGCCTGCGAATGTGAGTTACCGGATGAGCGTCGAGGAATACAGGCGCTTGTGTCCTTACGTCAGGGAAGTCGAGAACGACTGGGGAACAGCGCCGGGCTCGATCAACTCGTTTGGTCGAGACCTGCTGATCCAGGGAATCACACTCGGCAACATTTTTATCGGCGTGCAACCGACGTTCGGGTTTGAAGGTGATCCGATGCGCCTGATGATGGCGCGCAGCGGCTCGCCACATCACGGGTTTATGGCGTTCTACACGTACCTTGCAAAAGTTCTGAACGTCGATGGCGTGATTCACTTTGGCACACACGGCGCGATGGAGTTCATGCCTGGGAAGCAGATTGGACTGTCTGGAGAATGTTGGCCGGACCGTCTCATCGACGAAATGCCAAACTTTTACGTTTACAGCGTCAACAATCCTTCGGAAGGCTCGATCGCCAAACGACGCTCGTACGCTGAGCTGATCTCTTATCTCACGCCGCCGATCGAAAACGCCGGACTGTACCGTGAACTCGCGGAACTCAAAGATCTCGTGATGGCTTACCGCCAGTCAACCAGTGAAGGCGAGCGCGCGAGATTGTATGAATCGATCGAAAGCCTCAGAGAACAAGTCCATTTTTAAACACAGATTAAACGGATGAATTCATCGATGGCGACTCGGTGCCGGAAGGCCTCAACGCCGTCGATCATCACCACGGGGATGTCGTACTTATATTTCCTGAGCAGCTCTTCATCAGATTCAAGGTTTATCTCTTCGAGTGTGAAGCGATCGGAGCATCCGGAATTCTGAATCGCCGTCTTCGCGTCATCGCAGAGATGACAGCCGGGTCGTGAATAGATGATCACGTGACGTTTTGACATGATACTCTTGCCAGCTAATTGAGAAAAAAGGTATAAATATCGCCGCCGACCACATTATATTTGTTTTCGATAGGTGCGGCGCTCTTCATGTTTAAGCTAATAACTCGTTTTGCTGCTCAGAGAGTAATCCCTGTTCGAGGTGAAGTTGTATAGTTTGCTCTCAGTTAGTAAAGTCGAAGTGTACCCAGGGAAGTTCGCCACACCCGGCAATACGGACTGAGTCGATGGAGGTTTGTACTTGGATAGTCAAGCCGATCAATTGTCCGCCCCGATGACAGGTACCACGGCCGCTGCGCCGCCAAAAGCTGCTGCTCCGGCAAAGCCTTCAACTGCGACCGCAGTCGTCGAGGCTAGCTCCGATCCTCCCGTGAACAAGATGCGCCGGCGCATCGTGTGGGCCACCGTCGCCGGAGCTTTGACTACATTCTTTCTGATGTTCGTGCGGTTCTTTCTGCCGCGCTCGATTCTCGAGCCCTCCAGTATTTTTCGCATCGGATCGCCAGGCGATTACGCGCTCGGTGTCGATACAAAATGGCAGCAGCAGTATCGCATCTGGGTCACCAGAACGTCGGATCGACTGTTTGTGATCTATGCGCGCTGCACGCACCTGGGTTGCACTCCTGACTGGAAGGCTAGTGAAAACAAATTCAAATGCCCGTGCCATGGCAGTGGCTACGACAGCGAGGGCGTTAACTTTGAAGGACCCGCGCCGCGACCAATGGATCGCGCGAAGGTAGCGCTGGACGCGGAAGGACAGATTGTGGTTGACACCGGCACGCTCTTCGAGTGGCCAAAAGGTGAAAAGAGCGAATTTGACGATCCCGGCGCTTACATTCCGGTATAGAAGACCGATATGGCAGACGATTCCGATCCTAAAGAGACAAAACAACTAACTTCCGGTGACGAAGACAATCGCAGCTTCCTCGAACGAGTGAAGGAAGGCGGCAGTGCGCTCAAAGACCGCGCGATTGACGAAGCCAAGGAGTACAAGGATCCGCAGGATACGCAGCTTTGGAAGTCGATCTTCCGTGTTTCGCACGATCGCTCCGATCCGCGCAACCGTTCGCTCGCGATTCTCTCGAACGTCTTCCTGCACCTGCATCCGGCGAAGATCAATCGCGACGCGGTGCGTTACCCCTTCACGTGGGGCATGGGCGGCATCACGTTCTATCTCTTCATCGTGCTCACCTTCACGGGCGTCCTTTTAATGTTCTATTACCACCCGACAAAGGCGGACGCCTTCAAGGACATTCTCTATCTCGAGCACGACGTTCCTTTCGGAAAGTTGTTGAGAAACATGCATCGCTGGGCAGCGCACCTGATGGTTATCACTACCTGGCTGCACATGTTTCGCGTGGTGCTGACTGGATCTTACAAGAAGCCGCGGGAGTTTAACTGGTGTGTGGGCGTAGTGCTTTTGGTGTTGACGCTGCTGCTTTCGTTTACCGGGTATCTGTTGCCTGACGACCAGCTTGGTTTTTGGGCGGTGACGGTGGGCACCAACATGGCGCGAGCCACACCGATGCTGGGTCACGAAGGTCCTTTCGGGCCGCAGTTGGGTCTGACTGCCTACAACGACGTTCGGTTTGGGTTGTTGGGAGGCTCGATTGTGGACTCCAACGCGTTGCTGCGCTCTTATATCTGGCATTGCATCGGTATTCCATTGGTTGCCTCGATCTTCATGGCTGTACATTTCTGGCGCATACGAAAGGACGGTGGTATCTCGGGTCCGGCGCCCGTGATGCTCGAGTCAGAGATGAAGGCCATCGCGAAGAAGAAATGATTTACTCTGCGGCTCGCTGCGTATCCCTGCGTACTCTGCGTTAAAAATGATTCTTAACGCAGAGACCGCTGAGGGCCGCAGAGAACGCAGAGAAAACTGAAATGCGAAGATACATCAATAAGTGGACGATTTGGGGAGCGCTTCTGGTGATCGCCGCTATCTGGGCGTTCACCGTCCGCGACTGGCATCAGTTGTGGACGATCTCATCGGCGCCAGACAACATTCCCATCGTGGCGATGCTTTTCCTCGTTCCATTCTTCACCTGGCTCGGAGTCAGGCAAGCCGTCGCGAATGATCGACTCGTCGAACAACTCGAAGCGGATCCGAAACTCGCGAAGGTACATCATCGCAAGGTCGAGCCATGGCGACCGGGTTGGGCGCGGGAGCTACACGTTTGGCCGTATCTCGTTCGCATCGAGTTTCTCGCGACCGTAATCGTCACAGTGATTCTTTTTGTCTGGTCGATCACGCTCAACGCGCCTCTGGAAGAACCCGCTAATCCAAACCTGACCATGAATCCTTCCAAAGCACCGTGGTACTTCCTCGGTCTACAGGAAATGCTGGTTTACTTCGATCCGTGGATCGCGGGCGTGGTGATGCCGTCGATCATCATGGTCGGTTTGATGGTCTTTCCATACGTCGACTCCAATCCACTCGGCAACGGCTATTACACGTTGAAGCAACGGCGCTTCGCCTTGTTGATGTTTGGCTGGGGCTTTTTGATGTGGATTCTTTTGATCGTGATCGGGACGTTCATTCGTGGACCGGGCTGGATCTGGTTCTGGCCGGGGCAGACGTGGGACCACAACGCGGTCGTGTTTGACAAGAACATCGACCTGCACGATTGGGTCGCTACGAGCCGGCTCGGCAAGGCAATTGGTCTCGGCTTTCTGGCCACGAATTCAGTGGCGAAGTTCCTCTTCGGATTCATTGTCGTCAGCGTTTTCTTTGTAGTGGGCGCGCTTTTCTTTCACTGGCTGATGACGGTCGACTTCAAGAGGATCCGTTTGCCGCGAGCTTTTAGCCTGCGCGAGTTTCATCAGGCTCTGTTTCCCAAGAAAGAACTCGAACAAAAGCTGCTGGCGCGTACGAGTCTGCTGCAATACCTGACGTTTCAGTTTTTTGCAGTGAGTGTTTTGCTGGCGCTACCGGTGAAACTGCTTTTGCGCCTGACGTTGACCATCAAGTATGTGTGGGTCATTCCCTGGTTGAATATTAATTTCTGAATACGAGTAGCGTGGAGGAATCATAGTGGCTGATGCTCCGGGGGCCGGCGAGTCGTTAATTAAAAAAGAGCCAGATCTACCCGCGTACGATCCGATCGTCAGTAATTCCACCAGCGGCTGGATGTTAGTCAGTGCGCTGCTGCTGACGCTTTCCATTGCGTGGGCGCTTTACGACGAAGCGTTCGGCCAGCGGCCATGGAAGGGCATGCAGCGGGAGTTTGTTGCTCGCTACACGAGATACCTGAACAGTATCAAAGCGAACTCGGGTAAAACCGAAGCGGAGATCATCGAGAGTCCTGAGTACCAGCAGCTCAAGGCTGACGAAGACGCAGCTCGCGCCGAGGTTAAAGACGAGATGGCGCAGATCGACGTCGAGGTCGCACGTGCTCAACGTAAACTCGACGCGGTTACGGATACATTTCAAAACCAGCGCGGCCGCCTCACTGTCATCAACTACAACGTCGAGACTTCCCAGGGGTCGGCCAAGGACCGCTATCGCCGGCAGGCTGAGCAAAAGAGACAGGAACAGGTTACTGTTGAGCTGCCCTCGGACGACGGAAAGTCAGTCGAAAAACAACGTCTGAACTACGCTCAGCTTGAAAAACTCTACGACGATCTGCGCGAGCAGAAGGCGACAGGCCTGGGCAGAAAAGCCGAGCTGTTGAAGAAACCCTCCGAGTTGGCGAAAAAGAAAGACGACTACCTCAAAAACAATCTGATCGGGCTTGGTCCGTCTGCCATCGAGGGTTTGAAGACCAAGATGGGCGCCTATGATTATTCCATCCTGGGCCATCAACTCAGCGTCAACGCTTACAACATCGTCGACCGCTGCGAGGTGTGTCACGCAGGCATTAGAGAGCCGCTCAACATAAAAGCCTCCGACATGGCGCCCGATGGACCAGGCAAAGAGCCTGACAGCCTCGCGCGTGCTTTTGTCAGTCACCCGAACCGCGAAGTCTTACGCATTCATAATCCGGAGAAGTTTGGCTGCTCCAGTTGTCACTGGGGTAATGGCCGGGCGACCACGAGCGAAATGAAGGGACACGGCCGTCACCGCTTCTGGCTCTGGCCCATGTTTGAAAAAGAGAACACTGAGGCCGGTTGCCAGCAGTGTCACTCACGCGATCGTGTGACTCAGGGCTCGGAGGTTCTCAACCTCGGACGCGATCTATTCTCGGAACGCGGCTGCATGGGCTGTCATCGTTACGAAGGTTTCGATCGCGAGACTGATTCGCTCGCGGGCACTCGCCAGCAGATCGGCCAGCTCGAAGATCAGATCCGCGCGAACGAGAAACAGATTCGCGAGGATGAAGGAGCTTCCGGAACAGATGAAGAGGTGAAGCAGCTCCTGGCCCACGCACAGGGTCTGCGCGTGACGAACAGTCTGCTCGCGGCGCGTATCGATCAGATGAACCTGCAGGCGAAGTACCTGATGCAGGATCAAAAGAAGGTTGGTCCAAACCTTAAAGACGTCCGCGTCAAGCTGCGCAAGGAGTGGGTGCCGGTCTGGCTGCATGATCCATGGGCATTTCGGCCGGAAACCAAGATGCCGAGGTTCTGGCGCTTCGCGAACCCATTGGAAGGCCGCGCGAACATGCAGGACAAAGACGCGGAGGATCAGATCCAGGCCATCGCCGCATATCTGTGGCAGGAGGGCTTCGACTCAAAACTCCCGTCACAAGCACAAGGGAATGCCGGACACGGCAAAGAACTCTTTGAATCGCGCGGCTGTCTTGCCTGCCACTCGATTGGCGAAGGCGACAACAAAATCGGCGGACACTTTGCAGCGAACCTGCAACGAGTCGGCGAAAAAGCAAACTTCGATTACATCGTTCGCTGGATCCACAACCCGCGCGATAGAGTTGCGCCTTACTGTCCAAAAGAAAAGCGCGACTTGACTGCCGACGACTACGCGAAGAAGGGTTTACCGTTTGTCTTCGATACCGAACTGCATTCACGCTGCCCGAATGATGGCGCTGAACTGCAAGTGCAGAACATGACGGTGATGCCGAACTTCCGTCTGTCGGAATCGGACGCGCGCGATATCGCCACCTATCTCTTCTCGCTCTCGTCGCCGCCCAGTTATCAGGCTGCGAACTTCATGGACGATCCGAAGCTGAAGGACAAAGGCCGTGCGCTGATCAAGCAGTACGGATGCGCCGGTTGTCACGAGATCAAGGGCTTCGAAGACGAGCAGCGCATCGGTAAGGAGTTGACGGTGGAAGGCGCAACTCCGATCGAGCGTCTCGATTTTGCGCTACAAACGAAACACGCGGAGGAAGGTGAAGACCCGCTGAAACTGCGTCCCGACGAGAAAGAGCATAAGCCCTGGTACAACCATAAGGGATTCTTCGAAAGAAAGATCGAAGAGCCGTCGCTCTACGATGAAGGCAAGGAGAAGGATCCGAAAGACAAGTTGAAGATGCCGGAGCCGTATCTGACTCCGGAATGGCGCAACGCGCTGACGACTTTCCTTCTGGGAAGCGTTGGAGCCGAGGGTTCAAACGTTCCGTCGTCGCTCTTCTACACGCCACAGGATCAGCGCCGTCAGGATATTCAGAACGGCTGGTGGGTGGTCAAGAAGTACAACTGCATGGGCTGTCACCAGATTCAGGTTGGACAGCGCTCGGTCGTGCAGGATCTGCCTTTCTACCAGACGCCGGAAGGTAAAGATCTTCTGCCGCCGCGTTTGTCGAGCGAAGGCGCGCGTGTAGATCCGGCGTGGTTGCTCAGGTTCTTACACGATCCATCGTTGAGTGGTGAAAAGACTCCGGCACAGCAGCAACAGATCAATGCGCTTGCGGGGCCGAGTCCGAGTCCACAGGCTTCTCCTCAACCATCAGGTTCCCCTCCGGCTGCCACGGCAGACGGGCAGATAAGATTGCATCCGCAACCCGGATTGGATCGCAACGGCGTACGTCCGTACCTGAACTTCAGGATGCCGACGTTCAACTTCTCACCGAACGAGTTGCAGATGCTCGTGCGGTTCTTCATGGCGATGTCAGGGCAACAGGATCCTTATATAAAGGAACCCATGAAGCCTCTGACCGCGGAGGAGCGGCTCGTCGCACGCCAGATGTTTACTTCGGGAACGCCTTGTTTGAAGTGTCACATCACCGGCGATCCGGCTCATGACGCAAAAGCGATCGCGCCGAATTTCCTGCTGGCGTCCGAACGCTTGAAACCCGATTGGACGTTCCGTTGGCTTTTGGATCCGTCACAGATCAGTCCGGGAACGGCGATGCCGAGTGGACTCTTCCGCAAGGAAGGGGACCGCTGGGTAGTCAATCTCGCTCAGCCGCCTCAAAGCGCTGTGAATTATCACGACGATCATGCGCAGTTGCTGGTGCGCTACATGTTTCTATTGAATCCGGATGAGCAACGCGCGTTGCTGGCGACTGGTCCGGCGACCACTGCGCTGCCGACGGCGGCCACGACGCAGCATCACGCGAGCGTGAAGAGGAAGAAGGTGCGTTCGCACCACCGGCGCAGTCCTGTACGGGCGGTGCTGGGGCGACAAGCGGCTGAAACAGTCAAGACACAACTCGGAGAGATCAAATAAGCATTATGCTTTTGTGCCTTTTTGTGGCACCTCCGGGGCGTGCTAAAGTTATCGCGAAAGTTATCTTAGTTTGGAGGAGTTAATCATGAATAAGCAGACAAGAGTCTGGCTTGTGTTATCGATTGCACTGTCTCTGCTGGCACTGGGTAACGCGTGCAGTAAAGAGACGACGAATAAAAATGGGGGCACGACTGAGACCGCGGCAGGTCCTTACAGTGGACCGACGGGCGCCATTGCCGGCGTAATTAGTTTTAGCGGTACACCGCCCGCACCAAGGAAGATCGACACTTCCGCCGATCCGGTCTGCGGCCAGAAAAGTCCAAACCTGATGACGGATGACACCGTCGTTACCGACGGAAAGCTTGCCAACGTGTTTGTCTACATCAAGGACGGAACAGCGGAGGGTGGAAAGAAGGTAGGCGATTACACCTGGGCCGTTCCAACATCCGCCGTCGTTCTCGATCAGAATGGCTGTCATTACAAACCACACGTGCTGGGCATTCAAGTCAATCAGAAACTCAGCGTCACCAACAGTGACCAGACGACCCACAACATCCATCCCACACCGGCGCTCAACAAGGAGTGGAACCAGACGCAGGCTGTAGGCGCGGCTCCGATCGAACAGACTTTTACCCGACCGGAAACGCTGATTCCAGTTAAATGCAACCAGCATCCCTGGATGAAGGCCTACATCGGTGTGATGAAGCACCCGTTCTACGCGGTGAGTGCTGAAAATGGCACGTTTGAAATCAAAAACGTTCCGGCTGGAAAGTACACCGTGGTCGCGTGGAAAGAAGGCGGCGCGAAGGGAACAGAGAAGACGATGGAAGTGACAGTTCCCGCGAACGGAAGCGGCAAGGCTGACTTCACGTTTGAAGGTGGTGCGGCTACTACTTCTATCAGTCCGTCACTGCAAATGATGCCGGCGCTCGAACTTCCGTCGATGGCCGGAAAGCACTAACGTTTTAATGCCAACCGCCGATTGCCGATTTCAAATTGGCAATCGGCAACTGGCAATCGGCAATAGCATGAACCGGGGTCTTAATCGTTTTGCTATTCTCGTCGCTTGCGCGACGTTTTTCTTAATTATCGCCGGAGCGTTGGTTACGAGTAACGACGCCGGATTGGCCACTTCCGATTGGCCGCTTTCGAACGGTCAGTTTTTGCCGCCGATGGTTGGGAACCTGTTTTGGGAACACGGTCACCGGATGGTGGCGACGACAGTGGGCATACTCACGATCGCGCTCGCGGTTTACATTCGCGTGAAAGAGAAACGTGAGTGGGTTTGGAAGCTGGCGCTCTTTGCATTGATTGCCGTGATCGCGCAGGGATTGCTCGGCGCGCTGACTGTGAAGTTGTTGTTGCCTCTGGCGGTTTCGGCAGCTCACGCGACGCTCGCACAGCTTTTCTTTTGCACGACCGTCAGCCTGGCTGTTTTCACGTCGAGAAGCTGGATAGAAGCGCGGCCGGTCTCGGAGGTGGAGGGAGTGTTGCCGCTTCGTTACCTGTGCGCCGCGGCTCTCTTGACGATCTTTGTGCAATTGATTCTTGGCGCAACGCTGCGGCATTCGGCGGGATGGGATAAGCAGCTTCCCGTTGAGTTGATCGTCGCGCACATCATCGGGGCGGTGGCGGTGACCGTCGCATTGGGAAGTGCGGCGCTGGCAACGCTGAGACGGCACAAAGGAGTAACGTTCCTGACCCGACCGGCAGTCATCGCGCTTTCGCTGCTCGTCGTGCAGTTGGTGCTCGGGGTCACGGCTTACCTGACGCGATTGCGTTCGCCGAACGATCCGCAACCGTTGAATCCGATGATCTCGATCACAGTCGCGCACGTCGCGTGCGGTGCGCTGGTATTCGTCACGACGATCGTGTTGACATTAAGAACATATCGCGTCTCTAAGGAATTGAAAGTAACTAGATGGAAGAGTTCGCAATCGATTTACGCACATCAGCAGTAGCAGTCGTCGAACGAGCGCATTTGTCGTTTCGTGAACGTGTCGCGGCCTACGTTGAATTAACAAAGCCTCGGATCACGTTTCTCATCGTGCTGACGTCGGCGGCAGGATTTGCGCTTGCTTCACCGGCGTCGATCGACTATCTCGCGTTACTTCGAGCGCTGCTCGGAATTGCTCTACTCTCTTCCGGAATCGCAACGCTCAATCAATACGCCGAACGCGATCTCGACGGCCTCATGCGCCGTACTGCAAACAGACCTCTTCCATCAGGCAAACTCGCACCGTGGGAAGCACTGGCATTCGGCGCCGGCATCACCATCCTTGCCGAAATCTACCTGCTGATTCTCGTCAACCCATTGAGCGCGTTACTCGGGTTGACGGTGATCGCCGGTTACATATTCGCTTACACGCCACTCAAGACTCGAACAACTCTCTCGACGCTCGTCGGCGCTTTTCCCGGCGCGGTGCCGCCACTGATCGGATGGACCGCAGCGCGCGGGTCGCTCAGTCTCGAAGGCTGGATACTTTTTGCAATTCTGTTTCTCTGGCAGTTCCCCCACTTTCTCGCAATCGCGTGGATGTATCGCGAAGACTACGGCCGCGCCGGCATCCTGATGCTTCCGGTCGTCGAACCTGACGGCCGCGTGACGGCGCAACAGATCGTCGTCTACACGCTCATGCTGTTGCCCGTAAGCTTGCTGCCGACTGCGATCGGAATGTCAGGCAAGGTTTATTTCGTCGGAGCAATCGTGCTCGGACTGCTGTTTCTCTACAGCAGTCTACGTGCGGCATTTTCGATGTCACGACAACAAGCGCGACGCTTGTTGCTCGCGTCAGTACTCTACCTGCCGCTGCTGTTTATCTTGATGGTTTTGAATAGCTAGACGCGGTTAACACGGATCCAAAAACCCAAAAGGAGATGTAACCGATGGGACGAGTTCTTGCGGTTATTATCTGGATTATTACGCTGCTGTCAGTGCTCCTGTTTGTCTCCGGGAAATGGTGGTTTCCGGCTGCGATTTCAGAGCACGCGCCCGCCCTCGATCGCCAGTTCATGATCACGATAGTCGTGGTCGGGATCGCTTTCACGGCCGCCCAGATCGGCCTCGGTTGGATGGTTTGGAAATATCGCGACACCGGCAAGTCCAGTGATCGCGCCCTCTATTCGCACGGCAGCAATCGTCTCGAGGTGATTTGGACGGTGATCACGGCGGTCGTGTTTATCGCGCTGGGCGTGATGGGCCAAAGCGTCTGGGCTTCACTCCGCTTGCACGATGCGCCTGCCGGTGCTTACTCGGTTGAAGTGGTCGCACAACAGTTTCAGTGGAACTTCCACTACGCCGGCAAAGACAACAAATTCGGTCGCACCGATCCGCAACTGATCGACGACGGCACGCTGAACTTCGTCGGACTCGATCCGTCAGATCCCGCGGCTGCGGATGATGCGGTGACCGCGGCGCTGGCCATCCCGGTGAACCGTCCCGTCGAGCTGCGTTTGCGGTCGAAGGACGTGATTCACAACTTCTGGGTACCGCAACTGCGCTTCAAACAGGACCTCGTTCCCGGCATGGAGATCAAAGTCCACTTCACGGCAAACAAAGTCGGGAAGTACGAGCTGGCGTGCGCGGAGTTGTGCGGACAGCTTCACTTCAAGATGAAGAGCTACATGCTGGTGCTTCCGGAAGACGAGATCCAGGCGCTTCAAGGTTTATCTCAAGAACAGTTCCAGACGAAGATGGTCGAGCTGCTCGCGAAGTATCCATTGCCGAATTACTAGTATTTCTTCTGTGGTCCAACCCATAAAGGCACACACCACAGAGACACAGAGAGCACACAGGTTGCACAGAGAATAGGACGATAGGAGACGACAGATGTCAGTTGAGACTCACGACGGCGTGCACCGGCACCCGGCACCGACGGGCTTCATACGTAAGTACATCTTCAGCGTTGACCACAAGGTCATCGGAATCCAGTACATCATGCTCGCGCTCGCGGCAGTGGCGGTCGGCATGGTTATGTCGCTGCTCATGCGACTGAACCTCTCGTGGCCGGGCACGAGCTGGCCCATTCTGGGAACGCTGTTTCCCACGGGCGCGCCCAATGGCGTGATGAACCCCGAGTTCTACCTGTCGCTGGTCACGATGCACGGCACGATCATGGTGTTCTTCGTCCTCACGACGGCGCCGCAGGGCGGATTCGGCAACTACTTCCTTCCGATTCAGATCGGCGCTGAAGACATGGCGTTTCCCACGTTGAACATGTTGTCGTTCTGGGTGACGCTCGTTGGCTTCATTGTGATCCTGCTGGCGATCGTGGTTGAAGGTAATGCGTCAGTCGGAGCATGGTTTTCTGGTCTTGGGCCATCGTTCACAGGCGGGAGCGGTACCGTCGGACCCATAGGCGGCTGGACCGGCTACGCACCGCTGAGTGCCCTCGGCAAGATCGCCGGGCCCGGACAAGGCGCGGGCATGAACCTCTGGGTGATCAGCATCGCCATCTTCTGCGTCGGCTCGCTCCTAGGCGCGTTGAATTTCATCACGACGCTCCTGAACATGCGCACGAAAGGCATGTCGTTGATGCGCATGCCGCTCACTTGCTGGGCGTGGTTTACAACGGCGGTGCTGGCCCTTTTGTCGTTCCCGGTTCTGCTCGGCGGTGGGATCCTGCTGCTGCTCGACCGCATCGCGGGAACCAGCTTCTTCATCCCGAGTGGCCTTTACGTCAGCGGACTGCTTTCAGGTTCAAACCCGAATTTCCCGCTGCACACCGGTGGTTCTCCAATCCTTTGGCAACACCTGTTCTGGTTCTTCGGACATCCGGAGGTTTACATCGCGATTCTTCCGGGCATGGGCGCGACGTCGCACATTCTCGCGACGTTCGCTCGCAAACCGGTGTTCGGCTATCGCGCCATGGTCTTCGCAATCTTCGCGATCGGATTGCTCGGGTTCTTCGTTTGGGGCCACCACATGTTCATCAGTGGTATGAGCCCTTACTCCGCGATCGCGTTTTCAGTGTTGACGCTTTCGATTGGCGTTCCGTCGGCAGTGAAGACATTCAACTGGCTCGGAACGTTGTGGGGAGGTCGAATTCGATTTACGACGGCGATGCTGTTTGCACTCGGATTCGTTTCGCTGTTCGTGGCGGGCGGTATCACCGGATTGATACTCGGACAGAGCTCACTCGACCTGGCGATGCACGACACTTACATCGTTACCGCACACTTCCACCTCGTGATGGGCGTCGCTTCCATCTTCGGAATGTTCGCTGCGCTTTACTTCTGGTTCCCGAAGATGTTTGGACGCCACATGAATGAGAAGCTCGGCCACATTCACTTCTGGCTTACGTTCGTCGGCGTCTACACGATCTTCGTGCCCATGCACATCATGGGAATCGTCGGCATGCCGCGACGCTACTCGAGTTTTGGCGAGTACGAGTTTCTGAGGACCCTGCATCCGCTGGTGCTGTTGGTGTCAGTCGCAGCAGTCATCACGATCGTGGCGCAGGTTCTTTTTTACTGCAACCTGTTCTGGAGCGTCTTCAAAGGCAAAAAAGCGACTGACAATCCATGGGAGGCAACAACTCTCGAATGGACGACCTCCACGCCTCCGCCACACGACAACTTCGCCGGTGTGCTGCCGACGGTCTATCGCGGACCGTACGAATTCGCCGTACCCGGAGCGCCGAACGATTACGTGATGCAGACTGACGTGGGGGCCGATATACCAGGCGGTGATGGCCACAATGGTCACAAGCACTAAGAAAGACACGACCAGGGGGATCGGTTCAGGCGGGCAGTTTCCCGGACCAAACGGTAAGAGACCAGGCGGGAATGGTTGGCACGGCGGTGGAGATCGGTCGAAGCGTAAGTTTTCGCCGGCTACTTACCGGATCACGATGTGGGTCTTGCTGGCCGCCATTGTGATGATGTTTGCGGCTCTTTCGAGTGTTTACATCATGTCGTCCGAGGGGCTGAGTCCGGTGGGGATGCCGCGGATGTTCTTGGTAAGCACAGCGCTGATCGTGAGTAGTAGTTGGACGTTTCAAAGGGCGAAGAGATCTTTACAACGCGCAAAGACGAGCGCGCATATCAAGTGGCTGCTCTTAACACTCGCGCTGGGAATCGGGTTTTTGATGTCGCAGCTTGTCGGGTGGCGTGAACTTGCAAGAGCGGGCGTCTACTTCAAGAGTCATCCCCGGAGCACATTTTTCTACCTGGGGACGGCGTTGCACGGCGCGCACTTGATCGGCGGAATCGGGTTGATTCTGTTTCTGCTGATCAGAACCCGCAAGTTCATCTTCGGCCTCGAAGATGAACGGCACGAGGCGTGGACCTCGGTCGTCGGACTCTACTGGCACACGATGGACGGGATTTGGATTTGGCTGTTGCTGCTGCTGTTGATCTTTAAGTAAGGAGCGTTGGCTCAAGGGTCAGGATTCAGACTTGGAGGAGGTCAGTACCGCAACGCGGTAGCGTCGGGTCGGCCTCGCCCGTTAACTCGGCAGCGCCACTTGCGACGTCGACCCGACGCTACCGCGTTACGGTACTGACTGTATCCAACAATGATTCGCCTTGGGAGGCGAAGCTTAAGTAAGTAGGAAAACAGATGTCTGCTGTAGTTAACACAATTGGTTCTCGTTACCGGACCGGCATGTGGGTGGCGCTGGCGTCGATGGTGATGTTGTTTACGTCGCTGAGTAGCGCTTACATCGTCAGGTCGGCAACCTCTTACGACTGGCTTCCGGTCAGGATGCCGCGTGCCATCTTCGTCAGCACTGCATTGCTGTTGCTCAGCAGTGTCACGATCGAGATCTCGAGGCGAAAACTGAAAGCTTCGCTTCACGACGCATACGCGCGCTACCTGCTGATTACAATCTTGCTCGGTCTCGTATTTCTGGCTTCACAGTTGAGCGCGTGGCGAGAGTTGTCGGCGCAGGGAGTTTATCTCGCCAGCCATCCACACAGTTCGTTCTTCTATCTGTTGACGGGCGCACACGCGGTGCATGTGGCTGGTGGTCTGCTGGCTCTCATATTTCTCTGGGTCCGATCGCGACGCGAGCCAGGTACGCCTTTGGCAAAAGCCAGGGCGCAGGGGGCAGCGGATGCGGTTTCGATTTACTGGCATTTCATGGACGCTCTTTGGATCTACCTATTCCTACTCCTATTCCTTTGGAGGTGACAGGTGAGTACTGAAGCACGTGTGGGACATTTCCCGGCGGTCGATTGGGAAGGCGGCGCCCTTCCTTATCGCGTGGGCCATCGCAAGCTGGGAATGTGGTTGTTCATTGTTTCCGACTCGCTGACGTTTTCGGCGCTGCTCATAGGCTACAGCTATCTGCGCGCGTCAAACGTCTGGCCGACTCCATTTCCGTTCTGGCCGAGCATTATCTTCTCCTCGGTCATGACCTTCTGCCTGCTCTCGTCAAGCTTGACGATGGTGTTTGGCGTGTCGGCTTCGAGTCGAGGCGACAAAGACAAGGCGAGGAAGTGGATCCTGTTAACCATATTGTTCGGTGTGGCCTTCATCGTGCTCCACTTGATCGAATGGAAACACCTGATTGACGAAGGCATGCGGCCGTTCTTCCTGCCTGAACACTGGGTCAAGGTATTTACGACTACTAGCGGCATTCCTCCTTCGCCGCTGTTTGGCGCGACCTTCTTCACCATCACCGGACTGCACATGTTCCACGTAGCTACCGGCGCGATTTACCTGTTGGTGGTCGCTGGGCGCATCAAGAAACTCAAGCACGAAGACGTCGAGATCAGTGGCCTTTACTGGCACTTCGTCGACCTCGTCTGGATGTTTGTGTTCCCGCTGATTTACATCATGTCGGTCGATGCGGGCCATCACCTTGCGGGTCATTAAGCCATCGGAGGGAATGAAATGACTGCGGACGCACACGTTGAAGAACATTTTGCCGGTAGCAACAAGCTGTTCATCTCGATCTGGGTTTGGCTGTTAGCTCTGACTCTCGTCGAGATCTTCCTGGCTTACAAGCCCATGCCGATCTACTTGATGTTGGCTGTGCTGCTCGGTCTTTCGATCATCAAAGCAGCACTGATCATCGCCTACTTCATGCACATGAAGTTTGAGCGGCTGAGCCTGATTCTCACGATTATCCCAATGCTGGTCGTTTGTATTATGCTTTTGTTTGTGTTCTTCCCCGATAGTTTTCGTTCTGCCGGGTTGCGTTACCAATTTAAGGAACAACCAGCGGTAGCGCCTCCGGCTGCAGAGGAGCCGTAATGAAATCGAATTGGTGGCGAGTCTTAGCTCTGATCGTTGTAGCGATGGCGCTTGTGCTGCTGGCAAGTTCTGATACGCCGGCACAATGTTCGATGTGCCGTGCCGCATTGACGAGCGCGACCAACAGTCGCTTCATTCGCAACTTCAACATCGGCGTGCTGGTTCTGTTAGTGCCGCCGGCAACGATCTTCTGTTCGATCTTCATCGTGCTGAAACGTTACCGATCAGATGACTGACGACAATCCGCTCGCACTCGATGTTGAAAAACGCACCACTCGCGGGCGTGTGTGTCCGCGTTGCGGCGGAAAGATCATTCCTTCCGACCGTGCCGTTTACCAATCCGGAGCGGATCCAGCCGGGTCGTTTCCGTTGTGGACGTGTGAAAGATGTGGGTATGAAGAGGCTAGTGAGCGGCGCGCGCCGGCTGGAAAAAAGAAACACTAAATGAGCAAAGAACTCAAAATACTGAACCTTGCTTGTATTGTTATTGCTTTGGCTTTTCTCGTGCTGGCCGTGTGGAGCGCGCTCACCTCAGGCGACTTTTTCACCATCGACACTATGTTCATCGTCGTAGTGAGCCTCGTGATGGCGCTGCTGTTTGCAATCAACCCGCTGCTTTATCTCAAGTCTCAAGGTCGTTTGCCTGTTCCTTTCATGAAGCGATCGATTCCAGCTCCAGCCGATGGAAACTGGAACGCCATCGGATCGCAAACCCCGCCGTTGCTCGACGCGAAAGGCCGTGCGGTTCCGCCGGACGTCAGGGCTATTGTCGCGCGCCTTGGTAAGAAAGAAGGCCAGCCACAATAAAGCACAAAACGCACAAAAGAGTTTGTGATTGATTACTTTTCTTATTTGCCGCATCTGAATGCCTGTCTTAACGCCACGAGTGCGGTGCTGTTGTTCACAGGCTACAGCTTCATCAGGGCGCGAAATGTTATTGCCCATCGCGCGTGCCAGATTGCAGCGCTCGTGGTGTCGCTTCTATTTCTCGCGTCCTATCTCACTTATCACTTTCACCACGGCGCGACGCGTTTTCCGGGAACCGGCCTCGCGCGCCCGATCTACTTCACCATGCTTATAACGCACACGATCCTGGCAGTTGTGATCGTGCCGCTCGTGGCGGTTACGTTTTATCGTGCCGTTAGAGGAGACTTCGCGCGGCACCGGCGAATCGCGAGGATCACGCTGCCGCTCTGGCTCTACGTGTGCATAAGCGGAGTGATCGTTTATCTTATGCTTTACCAGATTTATCCTTCCTGATGGCTGAGAACGGCAATCATCCTGAGATAAGAGTGTCAGAGGCGCGTAGGCGGACTCCGGGTTCTGGTCCGATTCTGATTCTCGCCATTCTCTTCGTCGCCGCTACTTGCCTGGCGTGGTACTTCTCGTGGTTCGGTCGTGGTTTGTCGGATGCGGATATTTCGACGTATCTGGCCGACGAGAAGAAACCCCGGCACGTGCAACACGCGCTGGTGCAGATCCAAAAACGTATGGAGCTCGGCGATGGCAGTGCGAAAAGTTGGTATCCACAGTTGATCGCGCTGGGGGCAAATCCGGAAACCGAGTATCGCCTGACCGTAGCGTGGTTGATGGGATTTGATAATCAGTCGAAGGAGTTCCACGAGGCGCTGTTGAAGTTGGTGCACGATCCGGAACCGATTGTTCGTCGCAACGCTGCGTTGGCGTTGGTCCGGTTTGGTGATCCGAGCGGTCGCGAGGAGCTTGTTTCGACGTTGAAACCATATTCACTGAAAGCGCCCGCAGACGGAGTGGTTGCGAGCAGTCTGAGAGAGGGTGCGACCGTAGCGCGCCAAACCCTACTCGCCCGCATTCAACAACCTGACGGGCAAGTGGCGGAGATCCGATCGCCTCTGCCCGGACGGGTCAACAAGATCCTCAAGCCGAACGGCTCGCAGGTGTCGCGTGACGATGAAATCCTGAATCTGATCTCGGATGAAGACAGTGTTTGGGAGGCGCTGCGTGGTCTCTCGCTGGTCGGTACTAAAGACGATCTGCAACTCGTGCAGAGTTATGTAACGGCGACCGAAGTTTCCGCACGCGTGAAGGACCAAGCCACTCTAACTGCAAAATCCATCGCAAGCAGAGCCACAGATTAAACGGATAAAAAACACGGATCTTAATTCAGTAATGTGAGATCCGCATTTATCTGTGTCATCTGCGGCTTAGGCCGGTGGGGCGGGTGGCGCATCGGGAAGAACGATGCCGTGTACTGCTTCCCAGTCGTCGGTCGGAACCATCTCAATCGCGTCCCACGGACAGCCATCGAGAAACGCGCCGTCAGGACCTTTGCTCGTGCATTTCTGGCAGCCGATGCAGAGATAAGGATCTACTTCGATTCGCCCGAACGGAGGATGGTCTTCGTCGGGCACCCAGAACATACAGGCTTCAATCGGACAGTATTCGATACACGCCGGCGAACCGGAGCAACCAGTGCAGCAGTCGGTGGTGATTGCCAGAATGCGTGGCCGCTTCTTTCGCGTCGCTTTTCCGTCGCCCTCCGACATCGGCCAATGTTTGTCTACAATATCGAACATCCGCTATTGAGCCCTCATGTTGGGTGTGGTTGATCGCGCTTCGACTCTAACATAGCTTTGCGGAATTCCTCAACGATTTGTGTCGATTCGTCTCAATGCTTGCTGCGGAATGTCAGTCGCATTAAGAAAGTAGTCATACCAAATCGGGAGGGACAAACAATGGAGATAGTGACTGCGGTATTTAAATCACGAGATGAGGCTGAAAAGGCAGTAAATGAATTAAGAACACTAGGTATACCTGACAACAGAATCGGAACAGTTAGCCCAGGCACCGCGCCGGAAGGACTGGAAAAGGGTGTTCCGGTCACTGACACGGAAGAGCCTGGAATGGGCAAGGCAATGGGCGCCGCTGTCGGTGGTGCGATGGGAGCTGCGAGTGGTGCGACGTTGGGCTTGGCGGTGGCGAGCCTCGCAATACCGGGCGTCGGGCCGGTGGTCGCGTTTGGAATGGTCGGAGCCGCGCTGCTCGGGTTGGTTGGCGCAGCCGCAGGTTCTGCGGTCGGCGATACGGTTGAAGAGGAGCTGGGCGAGGGAATTCCGCATGAAGACGTGTTTGTTTACGAAGATGCGTTACGTCATGGGAACTCGGTCGTCATTGCTTCCGTCGAGGATGACCAGGCTTATCGAGCAAGAACCGTATTGAGAGATACCGGTGCAGAGGATGTCGACGCGCTTCGCGAGCACTGGTGGAACGAATTGCGAGAAGACGAGCGAAAACGCTATGAGGGAGACTGGGATCAGGACGAGCCGAGTTACCGTCGCGGATATCAGGCTGCGCTGCATCCCAGGCGACGCGGAAAGGCGTATTCGGAAGTCGAAGACGAGTTGCGGACGGCCTATGCCGGCGCCACGCTTGACAGGCCATTTCAGTCGGGTTATGAACGCGGGCTGAGTTATAGCCCACGAGGAGAAAATCGTTAGAGTTTGAAGGACTTTCTTTTGAACGCAGCGGTCCTGATCGGGATTCTGGGCGTTAGTGCGTTCATTACGACGTGGTTCACGCGCACGATGTACATTCGCTGCGCATCATGCGGCACTCTCAACGCACGCAGGCGACGAGAGTGCCGTTCCTGTAACATCGAACTTCGTTAACTTTTCTCTGCGTACCTCTGCGTATCTCTGCGTACTCTGCGTTCAATCAGCAGGTTAACGCAGAGGACGCAGAGATACGCAGAGGGCCGCAGAGAAAAACTATGTCCACAACACAAATTCCTCCGGAGTGGCGCACGCACGCCGAGGCGAGCGACTATCACGAAACACCGAGTTACTCAGACACCGTCGCCTACGCACGTCGACTCGCACACGCATCGCCGTCGATCGACTTCGAAAGCTTCGGATTCAGCGGCGAGGGCAGGGAACTGCCGCTGATCATCGCCTCAGAAACGGGCACCTTCACGCGGCAGGCCGCGCACGCCGAAGGTAAAGCCGTCGTACTCATTCAAGCCTGCATTCACGCCGGTGAACCTGACGGAAAAGACGCAGGACTCGCTTTGCTGCGCGACATCGCGATCACGAGAAGCGTAGCAGGCATACTGACGAACGTCGTGCTGCTCTTCATCCCGATTTACAACACCGACGGTCACGAACGAGCAACTCCATACAACCGCATCAATCAGAATGGACCAGCGGAGATGGGTTGGCGCACGACCAGCACTTATCAGAATCTCAATCGCGACTACATGAAAGCCGACACACCCGAAACACGCGCGTGGATTCGTCTCTGGAACGAATGGCAGCCGGATCTCTTTATCGATTGTCACGTCACCGACGGCGCCGATTATCGGTGCAATATCACCTACCACCACGAACACCACGACGGCGTTGACGATGCCGTACTCGAATGGGAGCGAGATGTGTTCGGTGGAAAAGTCGCACCGGCAACAGAAGCCGCGGGCAACGTGATCTCCTGGTATCTCGAGTTTATCGACAATCGCAATCTCACACTCGGCACCCGCGACTTCAACGGCTCGCCACGTTTCTCGACCGGATACGTTCCGCTGCGAAATCGTGCAGGGATTCTGATCGAAACCCACATGATCAAAGACTATCGCTCGCGCGTGATCGGCACCTACGCTTTTCTGAAGGCAGCACTAACGGAAGTGAATCGCGATCCTGAGCGACTGCGAAGGATCGGTCGCGAGGCAGATGCGCGTACAGCCGCTGCGGGCAAAGACTACAACCCCGACCGAATCTATCCATTGGATTTCGAACTCACCGAGGAGACAACGCCGTTTGAGTTAGCGGCTTTTGAATACGAGACAGAACAAAGCGACGTGTCGGGCGACTTGCGCGTGGTCTATGGTCGACAACCTCTCGATCTCACGATT
Source organism: Pyrinomonadaceae bacterium (assembly GCA_035571655.1). Classification (GTDB taxonomy): domain Bacteria; phylum Acidobacteriota; class Blastocatellia; order Pyrinomonadales; family Pyrinomonadaceae; genus PSRF01. The sequence goes on along the minus strand of DATNCH010000120.1, from coordinate 2,839 downwards.
CCGATGTATCAGACTTTCAGAGTCACGAAGGCAGTCGCGCCACCGCTGCAATACATTGTTCCCGTACAGTGGACAGAAGTGATCGATGTGCTGAAAGCGCACGGTCTCAAAATGAAGACGCTAGCGGAGTTTGTCCCGATCGAAGTTGAGACGTATCGATTTACGAATGTGCGCTGGCCCGCTGGTCCATTTGAAGGACGGCTCATGCCGAGCTTCGACGTCACACGATCAATAGCGACGCGCGTGTTTCCGACAGGCTCGATCGTCGTGCCGCTGGCCCAACCGCCGGCGAAAGTGATTATGAACTTACTCGAACCCGAAGCGCCCGACTCGCTGGCGCGTTGGGGATTCTTCAACGCGATCTTTGAAGAGAAGGAGTACGCCGAGCACTACGTACTCGAAGCGCTTGCGCGCGAAATGATGGCAAACGAGCCTGCACTGCGACAGGAATTCGAAGACCTCCTCGCAACCGACGCAGAGTTCGCCGCCAGTCCTTCAGAGCGTTTGCGGTTTTTCTATAGACGTTCGCCCTACTGGGATCCCCAAATGAATCTGTATCCAGTAGGGCGAATCATTAGTGTGATCGATCTACCACTTACCTGATATCTAAGACGCCCGACCTTGCGGTCGGTCATCACGCTTGTCGGGCGTCAAGCAGGGCAAACAGTGTGCAGTTTGCCTAAACGACTGTCCGACGACCTCCAATTATGTTGATAAGCAGCACCACGAGCGCCAACACCAGCAATATGTGGATGAAACCACCAACCGTGTAACTACTTACCACGCCGAGTAACCACAGAACCAACAGAATTACAAAAATCGTCCAAAGCATTTCGTCTTCCTCCTTTTGTCAACCACGCCGTCCAAAATTTTCGTTGGTACAAAAGCAATCGCGGTTTGGTTGGAGCAACGCCCATGCCGCTTTCGTGCTTCCTAGCATTTCCTTGGGTTTTGCGAGAAATAGCCGCTTCCGCGCGTATGAAAATAAAGCAGTCAATGACTCAATCGAATAAGTCCTATACGTCCGCTCGGAAGATATGCGCCGGGATTAACAAATTTCACGAACTTGTTCTGGACTTCACATAATGGTGACTGGTAAAGTGACACACAGCGCTTCGCAAATCGCAGGCGCTCGGTGTTTTAAGAGCCTGTCTCTATTTCGCGTGCGGGTCCTTCCTTTTTGAAGTTCCGTCGCTTTTCCGAACCCCGATTCTTTGCTTTTTAGATTTTTACGGTCAGTCGGAGGTGAACTCCGCCCGGCCTTTCTGGAGGTTTTTTGTATGCCCACCCCCACGCCGCGGGTATCAGTTCGAACACGAAGAGTCGCCGTCATTGCCCTCGCGATCGCGACCATTTCCTTTGTGACCGCTGCCACGATCCTTAACTATCTGCGCACACAGCCCCCCGTGCAGAAAATTAACTATTCGCAGCTCTACACCATGGCTGAAGCCGGAAGCGCCGTTGCGCTTCAGGTCGAAGGCGAGACCATAACCGTCACGAAAACGGATGGCTCGCTCGTCGAAGCGACGGTGACAGGCGCGACAGCGCAGGACAAAGTGGTGGAGATGTTCCGCAAGAGCAACGTGCCGGTGGAGTACCGGCCGCTACAGCCGGGTCTGCTGGCGACGGTGGCGAGCTGGATGTTGCCGGTGCTGACGCTTGGGTTGATCGGCTTTGCGGGTTGGAGAATTTACGCGAGCATGAGTGGTCGTGGTTCGTTTGAACTGGAAAACCACAGCGGGAAGCAGAACGTAGGGTTCGACGATGTGGCCGGCGTGGACGAGGCACGCTCTGAGTTAACTGAGACGATTGAGTTCCTGCGAAATCCCGAGCGGTTCAGCCGTCTCGGTGGTCGTGTTCCGCGCGGCATCCTGCTTTACGGTCCGCCAGGAACAGGAAAGACTTTGCTCGCGCGAGCGGCGGCGAAAGAAGCCGGCGTTGCGTTTCTCGCAGCCTCTGGTTCGAGCTTCCAGGAAAAATTCGCCGGACTCGGCGCTGCACGCGTGCGACACCTGTTTGCAAAGGGAAGAAAACTCTCGCCCTGCATTATCTTCATCGACGAGGTTGATGCGCTCGGACGTCAGCGTGGACGCGGCGGCGACTCCGCCTCCGCCGATCAGGACCAGACACTCAACCAGTTGCTCGTCGAAATGGATGGATTCGATCAATCGACAGCCGTTGTAGTCATCGCTTCTACGAACCGTCCAGACATACTCGACAAGGCGCTGACCCGGCCCGGCAGATTCGATCGCGAGATCGCGGTAAACCTCGCGGATGTTTCCGGACGTGAAGCGATTCTGAAAGTCCATGCACGCAACCTCAAGTTGGAAGACGGGCTCGATCTCAAGTGGATCGCACGAGGCACGCCCGGCTTCTCAGGAGCGGAACTCGCGAACCTGATGAACGAGGCTGCGATTGCAGCGACGCGTGATGATTCCGAGGCCGTGGGTCGAAAGCACATCGAAATCGCGCGTGACCGCATTTTGATGGGCGCCGAACGTCAGGGATTCATGATGGACGACGACGAGCGGTACGCGACGGCGGTGCACGAAGCTGGACACGTCGCGGTCGGACTCGCGGTGGAAAATGGCGACCCGATTCACAAGGTTTCGATTCTTCCACGCGGGCGGGCGCTGGGTGTGACGCAGTCACTGCCGGAGCGCGATCGGTTTATGAAGAAGCGCGAGTATCTCGAGGATCAGATTGCGTTGTTGCTGGGTGGTCGTGCGGCGGAGCAGGTACTGCTTTCGACGATGACTGCGGGAGCGTCGAACGACATCGAACGTGCGGTCGAGATTGCGCGGCGAATGGTGAGTGAGTTTGGTATGAGCCGGCTGGG
>DATNCH010000119.1:0-14181 GCA_035571655.1 Pyrinomonadaceae bacterium | reverse complement strand
CGACGAGCAGCACGCGCGCCTCCAGGAGATCGCACACAAGTGTCCCGTCCACAAAACACTGACCTCCGAGATCGTGATCACTGAACTCAACGATGCTGAATAAAACGCGGTAATCGATCACTCAAACGGATTGAAAGTTTTCACGCCTGTCTTTTGAAAGTCGCGCGTGTTACGCGTGGGATCCGAGATCCAGGTGGAATCTTGATAAAGATACGACCCGAAATTCGGGTTGCCAATATTCTGCTGAGCATGCTCATCGTCCACTCGCCAGCCGGCCCTCAAATCGTACAGATATAAATGAGGATCAAGCTCCATCACTGCTCCTTCCTTTCGCTCCCATGTTGTGTCAGGGCTGAGAGCGGAAGGCAGCATACAAAAGCAGACTTCCAGCCACAGCAAGATTTAAAGAGTCGGCTCCAGCCACCATTGGGATGCGAACGAGCTGTTTGCAGAGAGATCGTTGCTCGTCCGTCAGCCCTGAACGTTCGTTGCCCAACAACAGGATTGTTGGTCGGGTATATCGAACTTGGTCATATTCAACCATTCCATCGGGTGATGCTCCAATAACGGCCAGACGGTTGGTCTGGATCCAATGCCGGAAACGCTCGACGTTTGTTCGCACGAGTGTCTGCTTAAAGAGGGCGCCCATTGTCGCTCGAACCACAACAGGTTCATACGGGTCTATGTGTTGGCCCAGCAAGATGAATCCAGCGGCTCCGATCGCGGCGGACGTTCGTAAGAGTGTTCCAAAATTACCAAGCGACTGAACGTTGCTCAAGACCGTCCAACACGAGAATCGATCGGGTTGAATCTGTTCGAGTGTTTGGATTCGCTGATGAAGAATCGCAGCTACGCCGGACGCATGCTCAGCGCGCGAAATACTTCGAAACGCTTCTGGTGGGACGCGTGCAAATGGAACACCGGCACGCTTCAACTGACGAACGAACTTTCTCGCCAGCGGAGCAGTCAATAGTTTCTCGCTGTAAAGCAACGTCTCGATCGAAAACCCCTGGTCCATCGCGGCGACAAAGTTACGCACGCCTTCAATGAAGAAAACCCGATGCTGATCGCGATAGCGCCGGTCTTGAAGTTTCCGAATTCGAGTGAGTGTGGAAGCAGTGTCTAATTGCCGATAATCGGCTCGCTGTTCATCTTTCATTCTCCTTAAGTTGAGCCGACTGGCTAAAGTGTGAAGTCATGATAAATGCAAAAACGGCTGCCAGGCGGGCAGCCGTAATGTTGTTAGAAAATGGTCGGGACGACTGGATTCGAACCAGCGACCTCACGCACCCCAAGCGTGCGCGCTACCAGGCTGCGCCACGTCCCGTGTCCCTGACTTAGTATCCTGCTAAAGAGCAAATGTCAAACGCTGCTTGGTACTTAGCGCTTTGTTCTGTTTTGTGCTTTTTTGTGGCCCTACTTAGCGCGGCCTTTGTTTTCCTGCTCGAGTAGTGCCAATAACTCGCGCAGCTCGGAAGCCAGTTGCTTCAGTCCCTGTTTCTCTTCAGCGGTGCGCGGTGCGACCGTTCGCGTATATGACGCGGGGGGTACGAAAGATTCGCCTTCGGAGAACTCTGCCGGTGTGCCTTCTTCGCCGTTCACGACTTTCAATTTTCCACCGCCGCGAAGTTCGTTCGTGAGTCGTTTCTTGGCGCCTGCAATCGTGTACTGGTCTTCGTAAAGCAGTTCTTTGATTCGCAGCGCCATTTCCACGTCGCGCTTGCGATAGACGCGTTGCCCGGCGCGATTCTTTTGCGGCGCGAGCATCGGAAACTCCGATTCCCAATAACGCAGAACGTGAGCTTGCACACCAGCAAGCTCACAAACTTCCCCGATCTTGAAGAAGAGTTTTTCAGGTATGGCTACAGCGGGACGACTCATTCTGCTCAAGCCTCAAAACTGGAAATACGCGCGCGCGGCGCGGAGACAAAACTCTCTTATCGGGCGTTGCGAAAGTTTGGAAAGTCTTTTAGCGAGTTCGCCAACATTTTGTGCGACGGTAAACATGTTACTCGCGCGGCGTTTGGCGTGTCAATACTTACACTTAGCGCCTCTTACTTAAAACTTTTTCTTAAAAGTAAACCTTGAGGGTCATACATGAACTGATGTTTCGGTACTGACCTCATCCAAGCTCTAAGATCCACGAACTGCACGGATCCTGCGTAATCACTTGAGACCTGCTATAATCCGCCGTTCCCCACAAAGCGGAAGGAAACGATTCCAAACAGTGACAACCTCGCCAACGGTTTTTCGCCTGGCTTCGCGCTTCGACGATGTCGGCTTCTCAGATATCGTGCGGCTTCGGAACCGGATAATGGAGTTGCGCAATCAGGGCGCAACTGTTTACCAGTTTGAAGGCGGTGAGCCCTTCATTCCGACTCCGGACGTAATCAAAGAAGCTGCCAAACAAGCGCTCGATAAAAACCAAACTCGTTACGCACCGTCATCCGGCATTCCCGAACTCCGCGAAGCAATCGCCGAAAAACTCCGCAGGCGAAACGCCATCCCGGCGCAAGCGAGCGACGTGATGGTCGTGAACGGCGGCATGCAGGGTCTGTTTGGCGCGTTTCAATCGGCTGTGAATCCCGGCGATGAGGTGCTTCTCTTTTCACCTTACTGGACACCGATCAAAGACCTCGTGGCCCACTGCCAGGGACACAGCGTCATGGTGCCAACACGCGAGGCTCGCGAATCAGGTTTCCCGCAAACACTCGCGCGTTACACAACCGAGCGCACTAAAGCCATCTACTACAACACGCCACAGAACCCGAGCGGCGTTGTCTTCACACCTGAAGAAGCAAAAGCCGTAGCCGCTTTCGCGCAGGATCGCGATCTCGTCGTCATTGCCGACGAAGCGTACGAGGATCTGGTCTACGACGGAGTGCATTGCTCCATCGCTTCGCTCGAAGGAATGTTTGAACGCACGATCACGTCGTTCACGTTTTCAAAGTCGTATGCGATGACGGGATGGCGGCTCGGTTACGCAGTAGCGCCTGAGCCATGGATGACCGGTCTGAAGAAAGCAACGCTCTATTCGTCGAATGGTGTTTCAACACCGACGCAGTGGGCCGGACTCGCCGCGATGAATATCGACACAGCAGTTCTCGAAGACATGAAGAATCAATATCGCGCGCGTCGCGATCTTCTCCTTTCAGGACTGAACGAGATCGGACTTCCGTGCAAACCTCCAGCGGGTGCGTTCTATGCATTCCCCGATGTGACCCGGATCAGCAAAGACAGTCGTGAAGCTGCTGACGCATTACTCAATCGCGCGCAGGTCGCAACCGTTCCCGGAATCGTCTTCGGCGAAGAAGGCGAAGGTCATCTGCGTTTCTCTTTCTCCACTTCAATCGAAACTATAGAAGCAGGGCTCGATTCGCTTCGTCGCAATCTTTAACGATGAAAGGCGAGAGCGATTTCATTGACGCACTCCGTCAACGTGTTGACGCGGGGACATGGAGACGCGGAGACGCGGGGACACGGGGACACGGAGACGCGGGGACGCGGGGACACGGAGACACGGAGAGCACCGCGTCTCCGCGTCCCCGTGTCTCCGGGTCGTCATCATTAAGAGCGGGAATCGGCGACGACGCAGCCGTCTTTCGCAGCACTGCCGGCAAAGAAACGGTGATCACCGCCGACCTGCTCGTTGAAGACATCGACTTTCGCCGCACCACCACACCGCCATACCTCCTGGGCCATAAAGCACTCGCGGTCTCACTCTCAGACATCGCAGCGATGGGAGCGAGACCATTGTGGTCCATGATTTCGATCGGCGTACCCGAGGACGTTTGGCAAACGGATTTTGTCAAGCGACTGTACGACGGGGTGCTGGACCTGGCGAACGGTTATGGCGTGCAGTTAATCGGCGGTGATACTTCGCGCACGACCGAGAACATCGTTATTGATTCCATCGTTGTAGGCGAGGCGACTGCGGGAACGCCGGTTCTGCGCAGCGGAGCGAGCGCGGGAGATCAGATATTTGTCACCGGTTCGCTCGGCGCGGCAGCCGCGGGTTTGAGACTCATCGAACGCGGCGCTCACCTTGCAGAACAGAACCTCGGCGACGAGGATTCGCAAAAACTCGATCACATATTGCTCCGGCAGCTCCGGCCGGAACCACGCGTGGGATGGGGGATCGTGCTTGGAGAAGAACGACTCGCCACGTCGATGATCGATCTGAGCGACGGTCTCTCGTCAGATCTCAATCACGTGTGCGCGGCGAGCGGCGTGGGCGCCGTGATCGACTCGTCTTTATTGCCGATTGACGAACGAGTAATAGAGTTGTGTGGGCGTCGCGCGCTGGATCCGCTTCAGCTCGCGCTTCACGGCGGTGAGGATTTCGAGTTGCTTTTCACAGTGAAACCGGCGGATGTGCCGCGACTGCCACGCAGAGTCGATGGGGTGGGAATCAAATATATCGGCACAATCCAGAGCACGTCCGAAGGCGTCAAGATTTCTGAGGGTCCCCGCACCTGGGAACTGAAACCAGGCGGGTGGAAACATTTTTAACCTCGCAAAGACGCAAAGGCGCAACGGAAGACCTCCGGTTGAGGAGGTTCTTTCTTTGCGCCTTTGCGCCTTTGCGTGAGACTGCTTTATCCTCCTCATTCCATGCTGAAATTTCGCAACACACTCACCGGCCGCATCGAAGAGTTTCGCCCCCTGAAGGAAGGCGAAGCGGGTTTTTACTACTGCGGTCCAACCGTCTGGAATTACGGTCACATCGGTAACTTCCGCAGCGCGGTTGCAGCCGACATCCTGCGCCGCTACCTGAAGTTCAAAGGATTCCGAGTCACGCACGTGATGAATATCACCGACGTCGACGATCGCATCATCGCGGAATCCCAAAAGGCAGGATTGAGCATTGACGATTACACCGCGATCTACATCGACGCCTTCTGGCAAGACTTCGATGCGCTCGGTTGCGAACGACCGGAAGTCGTCCCGCGCGCCACACGCCACATTCCAGAGATGTCGGCGTTGATCGACAGTTTGTTGTCTTCAGGTCACGCCTATCGATCCGACGACTCAATCTACTATCGCATCGCTTCATTTCCGGAATACGGGAAGCTTTCGAAAATCAACTTCGCTGGAAACATCGCCGGCGCGAGCGAACGAATCGACACCGACAAATACGAAAAGGAAGACGCTCGCGACTTCGCGCTCTGGAAAGAACCGTCGAGCGAAACCGAACCCGCATGGGACGCTGCCGTAGGTCGCGGCCGCCCGGGCTGGCATATCGAATGCTCGGCAATGTCGATGAAGTATCTTGGCGAGACATTTGATATTCACGCCGGCGGAATCGATCTGGTGTTTCCACACCACGAAAACGAGATCGCACAGAGTGAAGGAGCAACCGGAAAAGAGTTCGTACGATATTGGATTCACTTCGAACATCTGAAGGTCGACGGCGAGACGATGTCGAAGTCAAAAGGCAACTACTACACATTTCGCGACGTAACCGAAAAAGGTTTTTCGGCGGCGGCGGTTCGTTATTTCCTGCTCAGCGTGCCTTACAACAAGCAGTTGAATTTCACCTTCGATGCGCTTGCGGGAGCAGAGCGGACGGTGGCAAGTCTGCGCGACTTTCGCGCTCGCTTGAGCGAGGCGAGGACGGAACCAGGGAAAAACGAGAAGCTTTCAGAAACAGCCGCGCGCACTTTGCAGGAATTTGAAGAGGCAATGGACGACGATCTGAACACGTCGATCGCGCTCGCAGTGGTCCATAATCTTTCGCGTGAAGTGAACACGGCCCTGGCGCGCAAACACGTGCGCGCGGACGACCAGCGCGAGTTGCTCGCAGCTATCGATCGACTCGATACAGTGTTGAATATCTTTGGCGAGCAACAGCGCGAGATGCTCGACAGTGAGATTCAGTCGTTAATCGACGAACGACAGGAGGCGCGCCACCGCCGCGATTTTGCGCGCGCGGATGAGATTCGCGACGACCTTGCCAACCGCGGCATTATCCTGGAAGACACGAAAGACGGCGTCCGCTGGAAGCGAAAATAAAAAGCGCGGCACCGACCCGCACGCCGGTGCCGCACTTAGCGGATAAAAACTGGCACCCCTATTTTCTCTTGCGCAACCGTCTGCGCGCGAAACCACCGGCGCCTAACAACGCTGTTCCTAACAGGAAAATCGTCGATGGTTCCGGAATCGCACCCACCACACCGACGTCGCTGCCATTACTCCCTCCAGCCAGCGGTACGTTCTGAAATCTGACAAAGATGGCGTTGCAGATCTGCTCTTCGGTGAATCCCGTGAACGCGGCTCCACTAACTATGAACGATGCGCTCTCGCCTGGTAACAATCCATCATTTACCGAGCCACCCGCGAAATTGCCGGACGCTCCGGTAGTAAACCCGAAGTCCAGCACCGCAGTGTCGAACCCGTGTGGCACATTACCGAGGTCACCATCCGAAAAAACGAAATTAGATGACAGGCTGGGTGCTTGCATTCCAGTGAAACCGTTCAATCCGGAAGCACTCGCATTTCCAACCGGCGGCAGATCGTATCCGATACCCGTGATCGTCGAGGTAGAGCCAGGCTGTGTGATGGCCGAGGTATTCGTGATCGTAAAAGTAAACGTGTTGGTCTGCGAGTTGAATTCACAGACTACGGTCGCGGTTGAAAACTGGCCGGAACCGGCACCCGAAACGAACACGGTGTCGGCACGCACGGTTGCGCTGGCGCCCGCGATAACCAGCAAACCGGCGATAGAAAATATAAATCTACCAACTCGGGACATGAAAATTCCTCCTTGAACTCTGCCTTGCTAAAGACACACCTACCCATGCATCCGCACAATGGTCTGAGTGGGGGGAGAAACTTGCGGGACAATGCAATTCCACTGTTTCGTGTGTGCCAGCATAATAGGACCAGGCATACCGACGGTCAATCAATGATTCTGCTCGTGACAAAATCTCCACACGTGCAGCACTGGAAACACACGGGGGGCGTACGCTCGCGTACGCTCAGCATCACAATGAGGTTACTTGAGGGTTTGTAAATGCGAGATGAAGGTGTGAAGTTTTTCAATCTGTTCTTCGGTGAGATCGAGGAATCTTAAACCAAAGCCCATTGGCGGACTCTGATGCGCTACCTGGCCGGTCAGCTCGAGCCAATCACCGCCGGGCAATTGCAGTTTGAAACTCACTATCTCGCCTGACTGGGCCTCGCCCATCGTGTCGAGATAGCATCCGCCTTCTGACAGGTCCGTCACGCGAGCAGTGTAGTTTCCGCTCTTGCCGTCCCAGACAACGTCGAGACAAACGTCGAGTCTGTCTTCAGTTCTGCGTTCGCTCATGTTCGTTTCGTCGTGTTAAGAGAGAGTTCATGGTGAAGTCGGTCCGCACGGTGGACGCGTTCGACTTGCAGATTCGATTTTAGCGCGAAATGAGGAAATGCGGAATGCGAAATCAATCCAGCCGCAGATTACGCAGGATTAATTCTGTTATCATGCCCCCCAAATGTCCACGACGATTCAAACACAAACAGAGGTCGCTCCAGTTACAGAAATCCGGAAGCACTTCCCCGCTCTCGAACGCGTCCATAACGGCTACCCCGTTGCTTATTTCGATGGGCCAGGCGGCACGCAGGTGCCACGGTACGTCGTCGAAAAAATGAGCGATTACCTTTATCACCACAACGCCAACACGCACTGGGCGTATCCGACGAGCGCCGAGACTGACGCCGCGCTTGAGCATGCACGCGAAGTCCTGGCGGAGTTCCTGAATGCGTCGCCCACGGAGATCGCGTTTGGCGCCAACATGACGACATTGACGCTACACCTGTCGCGCGCACTCGGGCTGAACTACTCGACGCCGGACGAGATCGTCGTCACCGAGCTGGACCATCACGCGAACATCGATCCGTGGCGACGACTCGCTGTTGAACGTGGCGTGACGATTCGCACGGTGAGGATGGATACAGCAAACGGGCAGCTTAACTGGGACGATCTCGAACGCTTCGTCGGACCCAGGACGAAGGTGCTCGCGATCGGCGCCGCGTCAAACGCACTCGGCACGATCAACGATCTCGAGAGAGCGATCGAGTTGGCCCACAACGCCGGCGCGCTGGTGTTTGTCGATGCAGTGCACTACGCACCGCACGCGCTACTCGACGTCAAGAAGCTCGATTGTGACTTTGTCGGCATGTCGGCTTACAAGTTTTATGGACCACACATCGGAGTGATGTTTGCAAAGCGCGCGCTGTTAGAAACGATCGATTTTCCAAAACTGGCGCCGGCGCCTGATTACGTTCCGGAAAACGCCGAGACGGGCACTCAAAATCAGGAAGGCATGGTCGGCGCGGCCGCCGCGATCGAATTCCTTGCATCACTCGGCGCTGGCTCTGCCAACCGCGACCGTCTGCGAACCGCGTTTACGGGAATGCACGCGCGAAACGCGCAACTACTCGATCGCCTGTGGCACGGGCTCAGTTCGATTCCGCGGGTCACACTTTTTGGTCCACCACCGGATTCACCCCGCACGCCGACGCTGGCATTCACGATTGAGGGTTGCACTTCCACTGACGCCGCGCGGCGCTTGTCTGAAAAAGGACTTTTCTTGTCGCACGGTGATTTCTATGCAGCCACTGTTGTGGAGCGACTCGGTCTGGGCGCTGAAGGATTGATACGAGCGGGTTGCGCCTGCTACACAACGGAAGAAGAGATCGATCGTTTAATCGCGGGCGTTGATGAAATCAGCCAGCAGACCGTACGCGGTGCTTTGTAAGTTTGGACGGTGAGACACGACTGTCAATCCGGGAATCGTGTCGAGTTCGAAGTGAACGGCGAGCGACGTGCCACGCACACCGCCGAACGGATCATTCGCCGCGATTTGTTCGGGCCGGACCGTAGCCGTGATCGAGCCATCGGGATTCACGACGGCGCGAGAGAGTAACTTGTAGGGCTTGCCCTCAGCTCTCGCGGCTTGCAGCGTTGCGGGATCGAGTCCGCGTATCCCTTCACGTCGCACCTCACCCGGGCGTAGCGGCGCACGCAGGATAACGCGCGCGATCGCGCAAACTTTCATGATCGAATCCCAGCCATCCACGTCGTAACTCGGATCTGTCTCCGCGACGCCGAGCTCCTGCGCGGTCTTCACGCCTTCTGCAAAACTTCTCCCCGCTTCCATTGTTTCCAGAATCACGTTTGTAGTGGAGTTGAACACGCCGCTAAAGCCGCGGACTCTCACTGCCGGCAGCGTTTCACGAAAGAGAGAGAACACAGGCGCGCTATCGAGCACCGCCGACTCGAACAAAAATCGTTTTCCTTTTTCGACGGCGAGCGCATTCAGTTCGTCGTAGGCGTAAACGATGGGTCCTTTGTTAGCAGTGATCGCATGCGCGTCTGCTTGTAGCGATCGTTTGATGTGCTCGATCGCGGGTTGACCTGTTTCAGCGTTGAGAGAAGTAGTTTCAAACACAACGTCGGGCCGCGCGCGCGACAGCCATTCACCGATGCCGCTTTCGGAAGGCGTGTCATCACTTCCGGCCAGCAATCTCGACGCGTCTATGCTCGCGTCGCTCGCGCGCCATCCCATTCGACGCGTCACGACGCCGGTGATCTCCCATTCGATACCGTAGTTATCCCGCAGCTCCGCTGACTTGGAAACAAGCAGCCGCACCAGCGCGCGTCCGACGTTTCCAAATCCAATGAAGCCAAGTCTGTAACGTTTCATGTATGATTGACACAAGTCGCAAGTTTTTAGAGTCTGTTAATAACATGAAACAGTACCATCAGTTACTTAAATCTATCCTGACGAATGGGAGCGAACAGCGCGACCGCACCGGCGTCGGCACCATCTCACATTTTGGTTTTCAGACGAGATTCGATCTACGCAAAGGTTTTCCGATCGTCACTACGAAAAAGATTCCCTTTCGCTGGGTCGCGGAAGAGTTGTTCTGGTTTTTGTCGGGCGACACGAGCGAAACAAATCTGCGCGCGCGCGGTGTAGACATCTGGGCCGAGTGGGCCGACGAAGCACACACGGAGAAGTTCGGACGACGAGCGGGCGATCTCGGACCGGTTTATGGTTACCTGTGGCGCTCGTTTGGCGGAACTTACCCGGAAAAAAATGGCGTGGACCAGATCGCTAAGCTGTTGCAACAGATCTGCACCAACCCTGATTCTCGCAGACTGATCGTTACCGGTTGGGATCCGAGACAGGCTGATAACGTCGAGCTTCCTCCGTGTCACACACTCTTTCAATTCAAAGTGCAGAGCGGGCGAATATTGCATTGCCAGCTTTACCAACGCTCGGCGGATGCGTTTCTCGGCGTGCCGTTCAACATCAGCTCCTACGCGCTGCTAATGCATTTGATAGCGCACGTCACGGGCCTGGAAGTGGGCGAGTTTATTTACACGCTGGGCGATTACCACATTTACAAAAATCATCTCGAACAGGTCGAGCAGCTCTTGTCGCGTGAGCCTTTGCCGTTGCCGCACCTCGAGATCAACGATCCGGAGAACAAGTTGCGCGGGCTCGAAGGCCTGTTGGCCGTCAAATACGAAGACCTGAACCTCAAAGACTACAAATCACACGGAAAGATCGCTGCGCCTGTCGCAGTCTGAAAACGAATGATCATTGGCATCGCAGCAGTCGATCGGAAAAATGCAATCGGTAAAGGTGGCAAGCTCCCGTGGCACTACCCGGCAGACATGAAGTTTTTCCGTGAGACGACTACGGGTCACGCGGTGGTGATGGGGCGAAAGACGTGGTTGACGATCGGCAAGCCATTGAAGAACAGGCTCAACATCGTGCTCAGTCGCGACTCGAGCATCGAGCCTCAGGAGTCGCTGCTTGTACTCAGTGATATCGAGTCGGTGATCTCATTCAACAACTCGATTACCACGGATTTGTTTGTGATTGGTGGCGCGCAGATCTACGAAGCATTCCTGCCACACATCGAGAAGTGGATCATCACGGAGGTGCCGCTGACAGTCACTGGCGCCGACGCATTCATGCCCAAGGGCTACCTGGGTGGATTTAAAGAGGTGGAATCAAAAGATCTCGGTGAGGGCTTAGTTGTAAAGTTTTATGAGTAGTACACGGATTGCACAGATTTCAGCGGATTAGATCCGCGTTCATCTGCGAAAATCTGCGGCCTAAAACAGCTCGTCGAGCGCTTCATCGACAGAACGCACTCCAACAACACGCACTCCCAACAACCGCTCGAGCCCTGCGACATTCGACGCCGGCAGAACAATCTTCTTGAACCCGAGCGCCTGCGCTTCACGGGCACGCACCGCCGCCTGCATCGCTCCACGCACTTCACCCGTCAGCCCGATCTCCCCAAACACAGCCGTATGCGGATCGACAACCATGTTCTTGAAACTCGAAACAATCGCCGCCACCACTCCCAGATCTGCCGCCGGTTCATCCACTTCCAACCCGCCCGCTATGTTCACAAACACGTCGTCACCCGTCACTTGTAATCCTACTCGTTTCTCGAGCATCGCAATCAACAGCGCGACCCGATTCTGGTCCAACCCCTGCGTCATGCGTCGACCAGTGCCGTACTTCGTTCCCGACACGAGCGCCTGAATTTCAACCAGCAGCGGCCGCGTGCCTTCCATGCACGCCGTGACGATCGATCCCGCGACATTCTGCGGCCGTTCCTGCAAAAACATCTGCGAAGGATTCGCGACGGGCATCAGTCCCGACCCCGTCATCTCAAACACGCCGATCTCGTTCGCCGCACCGAAACGATTCTTCACCGCCCGCACGATGCGATGGTTGTGATGTCGTTCGCCTTCGAAGTAGAGAACTGTATCGACGATGTGCTCGAGTATCTTTGGACCAGCGATCGAACCTTCCTTCGTGATGTGACCGATCAAAAAGATCGGGATGCCGCGATTCTTGGCGAGCAGAAGACACTGTTGCGCGACTTCCCTCACCTGGGAAACCGACCCCGGCGCAGATTCGATCACAGCCGAAAAGAGGGTCTGAATCGAATCGACGATTATCGCGCCGGGTTTCAACCGCTCAACTTCGTTGATGACCTTTTCGAGATTGGTTTCGGGTAGGAGATAGACGTTCTTCGCAGCAACACCGAGCCGTTCGCCACGAAGCTTTATCTGGCGTTCCGACTCTTCGCCGGAAACATAAAGGACGATCGCGCCCGCGCCACTCAGTTTATCCGCAACCTGAAGCAGCAGCGTGCTCTTGCCGATGCCCGGATCGCCGCCGATGAGTACGAGTGTGCCCGGAACGATCCCGCCACCGAGCACACGATCAAACTCGGTGACGCCCGATGGAATGCGAACGTCGTCCTGCGACTCGATTTCGGTGAACGCGACGGCTGTGACGTCGCGAAGTTTGAAGCCGTTTCGCCCACCGCTCTTGCGCGCAGGCTGCGCCTTCTCTTCGACGAGCGAATTCCACTCGCCACATTCAGGACACTTGCCCAGCCACTTGCCGGATTCGTGTCCACAACTCTGACAAACGAAAACCGTTTCTGTTTTTTTCAAAGTAATTCTCACGCAAAGGCGCAAAGACGCAAAGTAATTTCGCGAATTCTTCTTTGCGCCTTTGCGCCTTTGCGAGCAGATCTTACAAAAGTTCTTTCACATTCTCAGTCGGACGGCCGAGCACGGCCCGCTCGCCACGCTCTACTATTGGCCGCTGGAGCAAGTCAGGATGTTCGATCATGAACCCGATCAACTCGCTATCGCTGAACTTGTCCTCCGCTAATCCCAACTCTTTGTAAATCGGCTCACCTTTGCGCAAGAGATCTCGCGGCTTGAGATTCATCTTGCGAATGAGTTCGGTTAACTTCTTACGACTCAAGGGTTCGATGTAGTAATTGATCTTCTCAAATGAAATGCCGCTCTCACGGAGCAACTTGTCCATCTCGCGACATTTCGTTCAAGTCGGTTTCTCGTAAATCGTAATCTTGTCTGCCATGTTCTACGGGAATATCCCCCTTACGCTCGTTGCTTCCACCACTCTGCCGACGGCGAGGATGTATGCTCCGGTTCGCATGTCGGTCTTGTGCCGCTCGGCGGTTTCGTGCACCTGATTGAAAGCCGTGTTAATCGTCTGCTCGAGTGTGTCGTTGATCTGTTTCTCTGACCAGAAGAAAGAATACTGGTCCTGCACCCACTCGTAGTAGCTAACCGTAACTCCGCCGGCATTCGCGAGGATATCAGGTATCAGCAAAACTCCTTCATCCTCCAACGCGCGATCGGCGCCGGGCGTGGTTGGTCCATTCGCGAGTTCCGCAATGATTTTGGCTTTGACCTGGCCAACATTGCTGAGCGTGATTGCATTCTCTAGCGCGGACGGCAGCAGAATGTCGCAATCGATGCCCATTATGTCGTCAGGATTTATCTCTTTCGTACCGCTCAGTCCGGCCAGGCATTTCGTTTCCGCTTTGTGTCTCAACGCTTCGGCAATGTCAATCCCGCTCTCGGAATAGACCGCAGCTTTCGAGTCGCACGCGGCCACGACTTTCGCGCCGTCCGCGGCGACGAGCCGTGCGATGTTTGCGCCCGCATTTCCGAATCCATGGACCACAACGCGCGAACCGCTCAAGCTCATACCTTTCACTCGGCATGCTTCACGCAAGGCGTAGAGACAACCACGGGCCGTTGCTTCCGCGCGTCCCTGCGAGCCGCCGAGCGAGATCGGTTTGCCGGTAACGACGCCGAGTTCCGTGTGTCCACGCACCATTGAGATGGTGTCCATGATCCACGCCATCGTCTGTTCGTCTGTGTAAACGTCGGGGGCCGGGATGTCGCGATCGGGACCGATGATTGGCGCGATCTCGAACGCGTAACGGCGTGTGAGCCGCTCGAGTTCGTTCTGAGAGAGACTCTTCGGATCGCAAACTACGCCGCCTTTGCCTCCGCCGTAAGGTATGCCGACAGTCGCGCACTTCCACGTCATCCACGACGCGAGTGCTTTCACTTCGTCGAGACTTACGTTTGGGTGGTAACGAATACCACCTTTGGCTGGACCACGCGCGATGTTGTGTTGCACACGATAACCTTCGAACACCTGCACGTCGCCGCCGTCCATCTTCACTGGAATAGAAACAATTAATTGCCGCTTCGCATTTTCCAAAACGCGCCGCATTGACGGCGCGAGCTCTAAGTAATCTGCTGCTCTGTTGAACTGCTGTTTAGCGATTTCGAACGGATTAAGTTCTTCCTTGAAAGCCTTTTGG
>DATNCH010000118.1:0-9848 GCA_035571655.1 Pyrinomonadaceae bacterium | reverse complement strand
CTTAGGAAATAGTTAGCAAACAATTAGTAACTGGCTAAAGACTGCTGGTTTTGCCCACCTCTATACTCCGCCCCGTTCTGAGCCCCTTGGCCACAGCAAGCAACGTTTGAAGAAGGAGTTTCCGACAATGATCGCCAACGCTAACACAGCATCTCGCGTCTTTTCTCTGATACCTCAGATTGCCAGCTTGTTGCGGATCAGCCTCATCTTTTTGATTCTGGTAGGGGTCGCAAACGCACAGCGTCTGAACAACGACACTGACTCACAATCGAACAAAATTTCTCCGCTGCTCAAGAGCAACAAACAAGCGAACGAATCTGTAACAGTGGTCGTCACATTGAATGGACCAGCGAGCGGCGGACTCAACGGTTTCATGAATCGCAACGGCGTCCGCCTTCGCAGAGAGATGAAAGCCCTGCAAAGTTTCTCGGTCAGTCTGCCTTTCGGGTTGATTCCTGAACTGGCCTCTTTCCCTGAAGTCGATCACGTATCCGCGAATGCGTCCGTGGTCGGTTTTGGACATGCCGCAACTACGACAGGCGCAGTGGCCGGACAAGCCGCAGCGAGTGCCGCGGGCCGTGGCTCGATCGACGGCGCAGGAGTTGGAATTGCCATTTTGGATTCCGGCATCGACGTTAATCACGCGCAATTTCAAGCAAGTGGGGGCGGCCATCGCATTCTCGCGAGCGTCGATTTTACGGGTGAGAACCGCACGGACGATCCATTTGGACACGGCACCTTTGTCGCAGCGGCAGCCGCCGGTGGCGCAGCCGCCGGATCTGGATACACGGGAATGGCGCCGGGTGCTTCGTTGCTGAACGTTCGCGTACTCGACAGTGAAGGTTCCGGAACGGTCGAAACCGTCCTGGCAGGACTCAACTGGGTAGCAACAAACGCGCGCACGCACAACATCCGCATTGTCAACCTGAGTATCGGCACGCGAGCAGTCGAGTCTTATAAATACGACTCCTTGTGCCGTGCCGTCCGCGGTTTGGTGAATTCGGGCATTCTGGTAGTCGTAGCCGCCGGCAACGAAGGAAAAGATGAAAACGGCGAAAAAATCTACGGCTCCATTCACTCGCCCGGTATCGAGCCCTCCGCTTTTACCATCGGCGCTTCCAATACGTTTCAAACTGACGGTCGCAGCGATGACGGAGTCGCGACCTACAGCTCGCGTGGTCCAACGCGCGGCCATTGGGTAGACGTCGACGGCATGGTCCATCACGACAATATTTTGAAGCCCGACATGGTAGCTCCCGGTAACAAGCTCGTGTTCGCGCAATCGCCGAGCAATGTATTAGTCACCGAGAATCCGACCCTGAACGAATCGACCAGCGGGACCAGCGCGACGATGAAAGTGATGAGGATGAGCGGAACCTCCGTCTCCAGTCCCGTCGTTGCGGGCGCGGCCGCACTTCTGTTCCAGCTCAATCCAAAGCTGACGCCAAACATGGCAAGGGCGTTCATGGAGTACACGGCTCAGACGTTGAGTGGTTCGGGAATCCTGGACCAGGGCTCCGGCCAGTTGAATATCGAAGGTGCGATGAGATTAGTGATCGCAGTTCGCACGGACCTTGCGTCACCGGTCAACGTCGGCCTGTCGCTTCTGACGACTTCAGTCACTGCGTCTTCCTCGTTTTCGAGCAGCAGTTTCAATTGGAGCACCACGGTGGTCCGTAAATTCAACACCGTTTCGGGAAGCGGTTTGATCTCTCGTTTTCATGGACCATACGCGACCGGCGCGCTCCTCGGCGACGGTTTCCTGATCTCTGACGGGTTAATCATAAACAAAGGCACCCTCTATGCGGGGTCGCAACAGCTTTCAGATGGAACCACGCTTTGGACCAGCAACGGCTTTGTCGCCGACGGCGTCACGATTTCAGACGACACCTTGATGTCCGATGCGGTCGATATCTCGACTTCATGCGTGACGGTAGTGGGCAGCATTCTCTCAGACTCCTTATTGAGAGGCGGCCGCACCATCACCACGCCCGAAACCTATGACGGAATCCTGTTCACCAGCGGCATTCAGCTTTCTACGAGTGAACTGCTCGGGAACGGCTCGGTGATCAGCGGCAGTCAGTTCGTCGGCGACGGCGTCCTGAGAGGCAGCGGTGTTCTGAGTGCGGGCGGTGTGAGCATCTCTGATTCAGTGGTGGCCGACGGGATCATCTACGGCGACGGGATCATCTACGGTGACGGAATTATCTACGGCGACGGGATCATCTACGGCGACGGCACCGTGTTCGGCGACGGGATCATCTACGGCGATGGAATTATCTACGGCGACGGAATTATCTACGGCGACTAGGCGCGAGCGCGCGGTTCGCAAATTTGTAACTGGGGAGAGGACCGATGACAACCCTTGGAAAGTACTGTAGAGCTTACCCTTTATCCCGGCTTCGTCAGTTTGCCGGCTGGAGCGAAAAAACGGAGAACGCGCGGAGAATAAGGAAAGAGGTTAACGGTGAGTCGGTGGAGATGCCACGACAGTTGGGCGATGCAGATTATGTTTACTTGCACACCGATTTCACCGTTACCGACGGCATCTTCATCGATGAGAATATTATTTTCAACGACGTTACTCCTGAATGGATTGAGTTCTGCCGCAATGTTCTTGGCCAAAACCCTTCCAATAAAGGGCCGAAACAGCAGGGGTGAGTTCTCTCGTATCTCTGCATTCCTCTGCGTCTCTGCGGGAAATATGTACGTAAAACGCAGTAACCGCAGAGGCGCAGAGGAACGCCGAGATATACAGAGTTGAATTAGGACTACCGGGTTTCCCAAAAACTGTTGCTTTCCGCAAAAGCTTCTTCGTATTATCACTACAACTGGACCCCAAAACGTGACCGCTTGAGTCCATCTGTTGATGCTGACTGAATGTTTGGCTAATCCCAGAGTCGAACTTGGGTAGAGTCTTTCCCTAAGGCCCTTAGTTTCATTGAGCACGCAAGAGCTCAACACATAACAGGACCCTCCCGATTCGGCCGGGGCGGAGCTTTATGTCAAAAGAGATTAGCGCAAAGATTTACGAGTTCAGCGGCTTTCGCCTTGAGGAGGCTCAACAGCGGCTTCTGTTTAACGGCCAGCCAGTCTCGCTCAAACCCAAGATTCTCGATCTGCTGCGATATCTCATCCAAAGCCGCGGCCAACTGATCGCGAAGGACGACCTGATGAGGGAAGTCTGGCCGGATACGATTGTTGAAGAGAACAACATCACGGTCAGTATGTCGATCCTGCGCAAGACCCTCGGTGAGAACCGGCATAAGCCTCAGTTCATTGAAACTGTACCCCGGCGTGGCTATCGCTTCGTGGCAGAGGTGATTGAGATATGTACGGATCCGATTGTACCGGCAGAGATCCGTCACCTAAGCATTCCGGCAGAATTTGAAGAGGCGCCGATCGATTCGCTCGCCGTTCTACCGATGGGTAGTCCGGAGAAGGATTCCAACGTCGAGTACCTTTCGGACGGGATCACGGAAAGCATTATTGACTTGCTCTCGCGGATTCCGAATTTGCGTGTGCTCGCGCGCAGCACGGTTTTTCGTTTCAAAGATAAACAGATCGATCCTCAGGAAGTTGGCCGTTTGCTGAGTGTCAGGGCGGTGATGATGATCCGCGTCACGCGACTCGGCGATAAGCTGATCATTCGCAGCGAGCTGGTGAAAGTCGCAGATGGATCGCAGCTTTGGGGCGAGCAATACAATCGCAGTCCATCAGACATTCTTGCGATCCAGGAAGAGATTGCGAGAGCTATCACGGAGAGTTTGAAGTTTAAACTGACCTCCAGCGATCACATCAGTCTCGCCCGCCACCCAACCGAGAATATCGAGGCCTACAATCTGTATCTCAGAGGCCGCTTTTTCTGGAACAAATACAGCAAGGAATGGGTGCTGAAAGCCATCGAGGTTTTCCAGGAAGCGATTCAGATCGACTCCTATTATGCGCTCGCGTATTGCGGGTTAGCAGACGCTTATTTCCGTTTGTCGAACGTTCACTTTCCGCCGCGCGAGGTGATGCCGAAAGCGAAAGAGGCTGCTTTCAGGGCTGCTGAGATCGACGACAATCTCGCCGAAGCGCATTCATCGCTGGGTTTGGTGAAAGTTTATTACGATCACGACTGGATCGGCGCCGAGGCGGAGTTTAGAAAAGCGATCAAGTTGGATCCGAATCTTGTCTCGGCCCATCAACGATATGGGTCGTATCTGACGTTCATGGGTCGCTTTGAAGAGTCAATCAGGCACTATGAGACGGCCCTCGAACTCGATCCATTCTCGCTCCAGATAAATATGAACCTGGCCACCACGTATTACCTGCGAGGTGAGTATGACAGGGCGATCAATCATCTAAACAAGACGAGCGAACTGGAACCGAATTACATGCCCACCCATTTCGTTTTGGGTTCCGCGTACGTGCAGCAGGGCCGCCTGGAGGAGGCGATCGAAGAATTCAAGTTTATCTACAAGATGGATGAGGAAGCTTACATCGCCCTGGGTTTCATGGGCTATGCGTATGCGCTGAATGGCCAGCGAGCTGAGGCGGAAACTCTGCTCAGCATTCTGCAAGACATTGCCGAGCGGAAGTATATCTCTCCGTACAGCCTGCTCCTGATTCATCTCGCGATTGGACCACTCGAGCGGGTGTTTCAATTGCTCGAACAGCTTTACCAGGAGCGTAACGACTGGCTGGTCTGGCTCAAGGTCAGCCCCGAGCTTAAGAATGTGCGCAACGATCCGCGGTTCCAGGACTTGTTGCGGCGCATCGGTTTTCCCAGTTAGACCACCGGCAAAACGCCTGTTCTGTCGTCCTTTGTCAAAAAAGGTCGAATCTTCATTGTTTTTCCTAATTTAAGATTTGATAAGATACCCGCATTTCTGTTAAGACACAGAGACTCTAATTTTCGCTAAAGGACGAACATATGAGTACTCCTCCTCGAGAAGCTGATTCAGGAACCAATCCACCGCCTGCGTTTAGGATTGCGCCGGAGTTACACCAGATACTTTACAAGAGACCGGGTCGAGACACGCTCGAGCCACACCCGGAGGAGGCGCTGCCCGAACCGCCCTACCCGCAGCGCCCTGACGCAAAGGAGATGACTCACAACGAATACCTGAAGTTGAACGGTGTTCGCATGTGGAAGACGTGGGGCGCTCCTTATTTCAGGTCCCGTTACCCGCGGCATAGAAAAGAACTGCGCCCGATCATCCCGTACCTGTTCACCGACTGGAAATGCAATCTCGATTGCCACTATTGCTGGTCGTACGACAATAAGGTAAAGGGAATGACCGAGGACGTTGCGAAACGTTCGATCGACTGGTTGCACTCAATTGGCTCACGAGTGTTGGCGTTGATGGGTGGAGAGCCTTTGTTGCGGCCAAACTTCATTCACAAGATCGTCTATTACAGCGCTCAGAAAAACATCTTTGTTTACTTGCCAACCAACGGGCGCTTGATGAAACCGGACGTGATCGATCGGCTCGGCGATGCTGGTCTGGCAACGGTGAACCTCGCCGTCGATTCCGTGAAAGATCGGAAGTCGCTACCGAAAGCTCTCGAGCCGATTCGACCCTATTTCGACTACCTCATAAAGAAGCAGAAGGTTTACGGCTACACGGTGATGTTCAATATAAACATCTGCCACAACAACCTCGACGATGTGAAGGAGTTAACCGAGATTGCTCACGACAATGGGATCGCCACTGATTACCACATCAATGAGACGCCCATGACCGAGCAGGAGCACTTCAAGCATCTCTCCGAGAATGAAACCTATTTGACACGTGAGGATTGGCCCAAGGTGGACGATTTGCTCGATTATCTAAACGATAAACGGCGCAATGAAGGCTACAAGATGGTGAATCCGATTCAGCATATGGAAGACATGAAGCTGCTGATGCGCGGTCAGGTTCCACAATGGCAATGCCGCGCGGGGCAGAATTCACTGATCATCCGGACGGATGGCTCACTTGCTCCGTGTTTTCCGATGTATTCAGCCACGCACGACTGGGGTGTGGTTGGTGATCACAAGTTCGACGTGAAACAGCTTGATGAGATGAAGCGTGAGTGCTCGACGCATTGTCTCTCGACCTGCAATTACATCCTGGGCTACTGCTACGACACCGCTCGCGTCCTGGGTTGGATCATGAAGACCGCCCGCGGCGGCTTCAGAGGAGTTGAGAGCTTCTAGTAAGTAGCCCCAAAAGGCACCAAAAGCGCAAGAGGGGTATTTTCTCTTTTGCGCTTTTTGTTGCCTTTTTTGTGCCTTTTTGTGGCTAAATACCGCCCCTTTTCGCCCCGCCGCAATTAGCAATTAAATAGGAACTAGTTAAAGACTCCCACCCCACTACAGGTCTATCCTCCGCAGTGTCTGGTAATGAAGTAAACCTGAACTAAGGACCCGAAATAGTGGGACAAAGTTATGGAACCAGCAGTTGTATTAATGTTGCAATTTGAGGGCAGCGCCCATGCAGGAGAAACCCTGCGGCAGATTTTAGAGTCGTGCCCCGAACCGGACTTTGAAGTTGCCTATCACACCTGCCAGAACCTGGACGGCAGTGACCATGAACTACCTAAAATCATTTCAAAACAGAAGCCTCTGTTAATCCTGCTCGCCCTGCCTTCCGTTGAATTGGACTCCCTGGAGGCGCTCCTTCGGGTCCTCGAACGGACAGCCTCAGCAGCTCGAATCGTGGTCGCCGTTGAAAGCGGTCATGAAGAGTTGAGCGAGTTTGTAAGGCCGGGCATCGCGGATTTTCTGATTCCACCGCTGCGAAACTCCGAAGTTCTCATCCGCTTGAGGCGGCTGTTGAACCAGGCCCGCCAGGAGCAGCGCGCACAGCAGGCTTTCATCGAAAAACTCGGTTTGCAACAGCTCATCGGCGAGAGCTCCAGCTTCACTGCCGAGACGAGCAAGATCCCGATCCTGGCCAAGTCTGACATTACCGTGCTGATCACGGGTGAGACGGGAACCGGAAAAGAGATGGTGGCTCGTGCGATTCACTATCTCAGCTCACGCGCCGGCAAGCCTTTCGTGGCCGTGAATTGTGGCGCCATTCCGGTTGAGCTGATCGAGAATGAATTGTTTGGTCACGACCGCGGCGCTTACACCGGAGCTTCGGCCTCGCGCAATGGGTTGATTCAGGAGGCAGAGCAGGGGACGCTCTTTTTCGACGAAGTCAATTGTTTGCCACTGATGGCCCAGGTCAAGTTGTTGCGCTTTTTGCAGAGCAAAGAGTTCCGGCCGCTCGGCAGCACCAAGTCATTGACCGGCGACGTGCGAATCGTCGCGGCGACGAACGCGAACCTCGAAGCAGAGGTTGAGGCCGGAACGCTACGTCGCGATCTCTATTACCGATTGAATGTTGTCCCGATTGTGCTGCCGCCATTACGCGCGCGCACCGGCGACATCATTCTGCTCGCGCGCCATTTTCTCGCGCAGTACGCAAGAAAATTAAACAGCCCCGCAATCGATTTCTCGCCGGAAGCAGAGCGCAAACTGCTGCTCTACAACTGGCCGGGCAACGTGCGCGAACTGGAACACGTGATCGAGCGCGTGGTGGTCCTGTGCACAGAGCGAATCATCCAGGACCATCACATCACGCTCTCAGTTGAAAACGAGAAGCCGGTGGGACTTTCGTTCCAGGAAATGAAGGCGCAAGTGATCTCCCAGTTCGAATCAGACTACATCCGCAACCTGCTCACGGCCTACAGAGGAAACATCACGAGGGCCGCCCAGGCAGCGCAGAAAGAGCGGCGGACGTTTTGGGAGCTGGTGCGAAAACACAAGATCGATGTTCAGCAATTCAAGCTGACGGATGGCAGTGGGTCGGGCAATCGCCAGTTCCAACTAGGCTGAGTTTGCCCTTGTCTAAGTTTTTGAAATAGAGGCTCCGACTCAAGACATCGCAAGCCTCGTCGGGCAGAAAGGCCCATTTCAACGGTTGAGTGATTGAAAAACCCGGCAATTATCGTAGTTGCACGGGAAATGCATAAGACGATGTTCGAGGAAAGAATGAAAAGCGATCCTAACAGAGAACAGCGAGAAGCGTGTTATCACATCCTCGCCTATCTCGTCGACAATCCCGACGCTGGCGATACTTTTGATGGGATCGTCGAGTGGTGGTTGCTGCATCAACGAATAAAGTTCGAAACGAGGACTGTATCCGACGCGGTAGCCGAACTCGTTGCAGAAGGATTGATCGTAGAAGAGAAGGGGTCGGACTCGCGGGTGATTTACCGGGTCCGGCGGGATGCTCACGACGTTCAGAACATTCAAACGAGATTGGATCAAATCAGATCCTTGTTGGATGACTGAGTTGTTGGGTTGATTACGGTTCGTGCTTCGTCTGCGAACCTTATGTGCGCCAGAGGAGTAGCTGTAACCACAGCGTCTCCAGCGGTTGCACTCACTGCCGGTTGAAACAAACTTTGATCGCAACAAGCTAAGCGGTTCAAAGTGCGGCAGCTTTGTTCAAAATTCGAATCTCTTGGACAGGAAGATTTTGCAACGGAGGAGGCAAACATGTCAGTACCAAACGGCGACATTCTTAACTGGTATGTGGTCCACACTCATCCCCAACAAGAGGATCGCGCCGGCTCGAACCTGCGGAGCTGGGGGATCGAAACGCTCACTCCCAGGCTGCGAGTGAACCGGTACAACGAATTCACCTCGAAGGTGACTCGGATGCCGAGACCTTTGTTTCCCAGTTACATCTTTGCTCGCTTCAGATTCAACACCGAGTATCACCGAGTGCGGTTTACCAGGGGCGTGCACAGCGTGATCACTTTTACCGGTACTCCGACTCCCGTCGAAGACGAGATCATTCACCTGATCCAATCGAGAATTGGTGACGATGGTTTTGTGAAAACGCTCGAGGATATTAAGGCTGGCGACGAAGTGATCATCAAGGAAGGTCGCTTCAAGGATTTCTGCGGCGTGTTTGTACACGAGCTGCAGGATACAGACCGCGTGAGAATTTTATTGAATACAGTGAATTTCCAGGCTCATGTCGTCGTGGATCGAGACTTAGTGCAAAAGTACTCCACGGCGAGGGCGTAGTAATAAAAACTTGTGAGGAGAAAGAGATGGCTGAAGAGAGAGAAGACAACACGATCTACAACGTCGTCATGAATTACGAAGAGCAGTATTCGATATGGCCGGCCGAGCGCGAGAACCCGCGCGGTTGGACCACCGTGGGAAAGACAGGTCAGAAGGATGAATGTCTTGCCTACATCAACGAAGTATGGACCGACATGAGGCCGCTCAGCTTGAGAAAGCAAATGGCCGAACAAGTCCAGGCAACGTCATAAGAGTATTCAAGGACTCGGGTTGTTCAGTTTGATATGCCGACTGTGCTTGCTTCAGGAATCTGGCACCGAGGTTAGAGAGACATCCTGCTTTTACGTCACTTGCACCTCGAACTCGACGAACAACCCGAGGACATTTCTTGACAGAGAAACATTTAATTTTTTTGGAGGTCCTTCGACATGAGTCAATCCGATGATCAAGACACCACGATCTATAAAGTGGTCATCAATCATGAAGAGCAGTATTCGATCTGGCCCGCGGATCGCGAGAATCCGAACGGATGGCGCGACGAGGGCAAGCAGGGACCAAAGGCCGAGTGCCTGGCCCATATCGACGAGGTTTGGACCGACATGCGCCCGCTTAGCCTCCGCCAGAAGATGGAACAATCTGCTGTTGGTGTTCACTAATCCGCTGTAGTCAGTACCACCTGCGGTAGCGGGTGGGTCAACCTTCCTTTCGTCAATAGTAATAATAGGTCTGCTGTTTGCCTGCTCATTGACCCGCCACTATTGACTCACCCGCTAGCGCAGGTGGTACTGAC
>DATNCH010000117.1:0-4368 GCA_035571655.1 Pyrinomonadaceae bacterium | reverse complement strand
CGGTATTCCAAGTCAGGCCCGCGATAAATGACGCATTGCGTTTCGTGAGTATAGCCGTCCTGGCCGACGCAACCAGCGAAGACCGGGGCTCCCGGGTTCCGTATGTCCACCATGTGTAGCCCGCCCGCGCAAGTGTCCTTGCTGCCTGCGGCGTAGGCAAAACCCGTCGCTTCATTTACGGCCAGCGTGTGGGCCCGCCGGAAGCCAGCGTAATGAGCATTTTCCGTGAAGGCGACCGGCGGTGCTGCCACGTTCCGCAGCCGCGTCAGGTCAAACACTTGCATCCCGTGATTGTCGGCTTCGCTCACGATGAAAGCGTGGTCGGCATACACCTTAATACTACGCCACACGGAGTCGACGCTGTGCGGCGGTAGATTCCCTAAATAAGCAGGTTGTTCCGGGTTACTGATATCGACGAAGGATGTGCCGTTGGAGCGCCCGACGATGGCATATTCCTTCCCCGTGAGAGGATCCGTCCATCCCCATACGTCGTTGACTGACCCTCCGCCTATGTCACTCAGGGGAAGGAAAGACGCCAGGTCGACGTTGTGGCAAGGGAACGTTCCGGCCATCCCCCCGACGCAAGGGGTCTTGCCCATAGCAACCAGGGGTTGACCATTGGGCTGTCCGTTGGGTCCGCCTCCGATTGGGGGACCTTCATCGTGTACGGCTCGGACACTAAAAAGCAAGCCGGCCGCGAGAAGAGCCAGGCACGGCCAAATACCGATGCGAAGTTTTTTAGAGATCAGTGAAAACATTTTAGAACTGCTCACTCGAGGAAGCGTAACAACGGGATCTTTGGGGAGTCTAAGACCAGGCGCGAGTGGCTGTCAAAAAAGGCCCGGCGATGGCGGAGGTGATCACATCGGGAGTCCGGAAACTTAGTCCCTACGAGTATATAAACGAGTGGTCTGAAGAGACTTTAAGTCTAATATTCGTTCTCCCAAAAGAAGCGCCTAACTATGTGTATCTTGATCCGGATAAAATCGGGAATCAATTCGGGGCAGCAGGCATTACAGAAGATTCACCTGCTTAGCTCTATCCAGTCGTTCTGATTACGTTGAGCCCGTTCATGCGTATGGCTGTTGTGAAAGCTGTGATCCGGCCTACTATGAAGAGTTGCAGACTTGCTATATCGCTTATCCCGCCGGGACCACTCGAGATGCATGCAAAGAAGAGGCGCGCATACGAATGCTTAATTGCTTTGCGCATTGCGAAATGTGTGAAGGCGGAGGGTCTGGTATTTTTCTCGGAGAAGGTAGCAATCCAGCACCGCCGGGTTATAGCTACTGTTTCAGGACGTATGAGTGCCAAGAACAAAACGGATACACAATCTGCATTGACCTGTATGAGACCTGTTACCCGTAACTTAGGCGGTTTGGAATTTTTAAAGAAAAAGGGCCGCCGGCGTTTACTCCAGTTGCCTTCGTCACGTCGTGTCTCCCCACACTGGACAATCTTCGCAACTTCTTTTTAACGCCCACCGCAGAAATGCTGAGTTTCTTGCAAACAGTGCGGGAAGCGCCTTAATCTGCCACTCACTGCATCTCGCGAGCATTGGCGGTAAGGCGCAGACGAGTACAGCGTGCAACTGTGATAGCCCACAGTGGACAATCTTCGCAACTTTTTTGCTGACGCTGACGACAAACGACTTGACTGAAATTTGCTTTGGTTCTAGGGAAAGCCGGCACGTCCGTTTTATATGGAAACCAAAAAATCACGTGTTATCCCTCAAGACTCGAGTACGCCTGTTGACCCTCGGGCGCTGAAGGTGCTCTTTGATACCTACTGGTCACCCGCGGGTTGGCGCGATGAGAACTCGCGCCGCACTCCACTTAAGGATTTCGAGTACGCCAAGCGCGCGGGGGTGATGTTCGATCCGATCCGTTTGTCGCACGATGACATTGTCAAACGAGCTGTTGCGGCCGTCCGCCGCGTAGAACGACAAGCCGTGGCCGACGCATTCATCGTTAGTTTGTCATCACGCCGACTTGAACTCCGCTCGGCGTTGGGCAGCTTTGCAGTTTTGCAGCACATTCCACGCCACACGACTCTTCGTCAGAGCGACGCCTGTTCGGTATGTGGCGAGTACAATCGCCCTACCGAGGATAAAGACCTCAACGTGCTAAACTTTGAGCGCTTCAAGTGGGGTGGAGTCCGACACGATCAACCCATGTATGCAAGCATGGATTTGGTCCTATTTCAAAGGCTCCCGCGCGCTGCTCCATCGATCGCTGACGTGACTATCTTCAAGGCCGTGTTGAAGGCCATGGAAGCAGCACCGCAAAAAACGTCGTCTGCCGCACTTGAAAAGCAGTTGATCAAAGCAATCAAGTCAAGCAAGGCAGAGCGAGACACTGTAGTGGGCATTCTCGGCTATTGCGGGATTCTTGTAACCGCCGAGCATCCGGGTTACATGCGCCGCTTTGTCCCTTGGTCGGATCGCGAATTGCCAGCGCGGCGCTTCGTTGACATGCCATACCCGGCTTGCTGGTGGCAACGGTCTGATGGAATCAACCGGGAAGCCCTTGCCTACTGGTTTGGCCATGTACTTTAGTGGGTCGGACATGACGAATAGGATATGCCAAAAGAGAAGTTGCTACTCGATATTCGTTATTATGAAAGTGCTGGTGATAATGTCGCAGGCACCTCACTGCCGAGCGAACCTGGGCAAATCTTCCATCTTCCTCTATCAATTCATCCGATGGGCGCACGGATCGCGCGCAAGCTTCGTGAGTTTGGGTTTACTGCTGGTATGTTTGACCATCTGTACCTGAACTTCACGACTGTGTTGCCTGCGGGGCAGTGCCGTTATTCTCCGCGAGAAATTGAAGAGCGAATTAAATACGTAGATTTTGTTCTTTCAGCGGATGCTACAAATGTGCTTTCTGAAATCGAGAAGGAATCGCTCGTTCTTGCAGCTACAGTTAAAGTCCTCAGATTTGTGGCCGGCAATCGTACCGCGCAACTTGGACTGCTAGAGCGCTTACTCGGTGAGATTGAAGAAAAAGGATCAGAGCTTGAGATCCTTCATAAATCAAAGGAAACCGTAAAATACTCAGTTGCTGTGACATATAAAATTCGTCCGAACAACCAGGATTCGATCGGGGTGATCGAGTATCACGATAAGTCTTCTGGGTACCGGTTCAAATCTGAATTCATCAAGCTCAGGGACTACGAGGACATTTTTGCCCTTGTTGGTTCAATTTCCGTCGTTAACGGATTCATCCGCTTGAGACCGAGGCAATCCTTCAAGGCGAGCTTATATATACGACATTACGACACTCCGATCGAAATCCCAATCGGAAACTTGAACGCCGAATAATAGCCTAGATCTGTGATGTCATTTGAGAGTCTACGATCACACACAAAAGCTAAGGCCACTCCACCGGTGGCCTTTATATTAAGGAATAATTGCTCCCCAGCTAGGACTCAAACCTACAAACCTTCGAAGGAGAGCAGAAGATGGACGCGGATATCGTAAAGAATGCACGCGCGCGGTTGAGTAACGCGCTGGGTGAGAAATTGGCCAGCAAGGCAACGGATGCGTTCTGTCTTGTCTACGGCCGGCCGGCGACGGCGCTTGCCGCGGTCGAAGCCGTCGCGGACCGCGCGGTTACGCCGTCCGTTGTTCTCGAATTCACACAACGTCCCGACGTCTCGGACGCGATAAACAAAGCGGTCGAAAAAGTGCGCACCTCGAAGGCCTGGACCGATGTTCGAAATGCTTTGAAAAAACTCGACGTCGCCGCTAAAACGACTGGAGCGGTTACGGAAGTGATGGAAAGCGGGCGCTCTGAACCCGAGCCGCTGCCGGTTTCCGCGGCGCGTCTGCTGCGTCACGTTAAAGTTGTCTCCCTGCGCGACAATTTTTTCAAGGTCGCTGGTCCGATAACCGACACCATCGAGAAAAGCGGATCATTTTTGCCTCGCGCGGAAACAGCAACGCGCGTTTCGAGTCGTGCTCCGATCACACAGGTCTGCTGGTTAAACCGTACGGTGCGTTCGTGGTCCGATCCGCGCAACCTGGCTGAGGTGGCGGCGGACGATTCGATCGAACGCATCGACCTGCCACGTCGACTGGAACCTGAGATCAGCACGAGCGGGAAAACAGCCGGCGCGCCGCAATTCAGAAAGAAGTTCAAGCGCACGGGGAAGGGAATCATCGTCGCCGTCATCGACGGAGAAGTGGCACTGACGCACCCGGCTCTCAAGGGACGCGTGGTTCATAAAATGAACTTCACCGACGAAGCGTGGGGTCATCCACACCCACATGGCACGGCCGTCGCAGGCATCATCGCTTCGAAGGATAGCAACTTCACAGGAATGGCGCCGGAAGCCACGATCTACAGTTACAAAGTGTTGGCT
>DATNCH010000116.1:0-13386 GCA_035571655.1 Pyrinomonadaceae bacterium | reverse complement strand
CGTCCGGAGATCAAGACGGAGCTGCCGGGTCCCAACGGCAAGAAGATCGTCGAAGCGGATGCCAGGTTTGTTAACCCCGCGTATCCCCGCCCGTCCTTTAAACTCGTCGCCGAGCGCGCGAGTGGAGTTTGGGTCGAAGATGTTGACGGGAATGTTTTTCTCGACTGCAACGCCGGCGTCGCGGTCTGTTCGACGGGGCACTGCCATCCGGAGGTCGTCAAAGCGATCCAGCAACAGGCGCAGGAACTGATTCACATGTGCGGCACTGACTATTACTACCGCCAGATGCCGCAACTCGCCGAGAAGCTGGACGCGATCGTGCCAGTCAAATCGCCGACGCGCACACACTTCGCAAACAGCGGTACTGAAGCAGTCGAAACCGCTCTGAAGCTCGCGATGCATGCGACGGGTCGTGAGAAGTTCATCGCGTTCTTCAATAGCTTTCATGGACGGACCATGGGCTCGCTGTCACTGACTTCGTCCAAGGCTGCACAGCGCAAAGGCTTCAAACGGCAGGCACTCGACGTCGTTCACGTGCCTTATCCGAATGAGTTTCGCAATCCGTTCAGCGCTGCTGACTGCAGTGACGGTGGCGCGAGCCAGGGCGCGCTCAACTGGATCGAAGAGCGGCTGTTCAAGACCACCACGCCGCCCGAAGAAGTTGCGGGAATCGTGGTTGAGGCAGTGCAGGGTGAAGGCGGTTACGTGCCTGCACCGAAAGAATTTCTCAAAGGCTTGCGGCGCATCTGCGATCAGCATGGGATCATGTTGATTATCGACGAGGTGCAATCGGGAATGGGTCGCACGGGGAAGATGTTTGCGTCGGAGCACTATGGTGTTCAGGCTGACATTGTTTGTATTGCGAAAGGCATTGCTTCGGGTTTACCGCTCGGGGCGTGTGTTTCGCGTGCCGAGATCATGGACTGGAAGCCCGGCGCGCACGCGTCGACGTTTGGTGGCAATCCGGTTTGTATTGCATCGGCGTTGAAGACGATCGAGCTGCTGGAAGGCGGGCTGATCAAAAACGCGGAAGAAGTTGGCGCGTATCTGAAGGATGGACTCGTGAAACTTCAGCAGAAGCATGAATGCATCCTCGACGTGCGGGGGTTCGGGTTAATGCTCGGTGTCGAGTTCTCAACTCCAGAACTCCGGGATCGAATTGAGGTGGCGTGTTTCGAGCGTGGGCTGATAATTCTCGGCGCGGGGAATAGCACGATCCGCTGGTCGCCGCCGTTGATATTGACGAAAGAAAATGTCGACGTAGCACTGGAAATCTTCGACGAGGCTATTGCTGCATCCGTGTAGGGTTTCATTTGTGTAATCTGTGGCCGGTTTACCACAGATTACACAGATAATTTCGCGGATATTTCTTCTATCCGGGCGCACAAGCGATCTTCGTCGACTGTGGTGACGCGACCGTCGCGGAAGACTTCTCGACCTGCAACTACAGTCAGCACAACATCGCGGCCGGAAGATGAAAAGATCAACGTCGCGATCGGATCGTAGTTCGGCGTCTGATGCACGCCTGTCAGCGACACGACCGCAAGATCCGCTTGAGCGCCTTCGGTTAACTCACCACCCAATGTCGCTGCTTTGAGGGCCTCTCCAGCAGTGATGGCACCCCCACCCGCCCGCGCCAACAACGTCGCAAACCGCGCCTCCTCGAGAATGTCGCACGTGTTATTGCTCGCCACCGAATCACTGCCCAACCCGACGATAACCCCTGCCTCGAGGAACTTGCCCAACGGAGCACGTCCATGACCGAGCTTAGCGTTGGACTTCGGACAGTGTGCAACCTTGGCATGGTTGTTTCGCAACGTCTCGATGTCTTCGTCGTCGACACGTATGCAATGTGCGAGCACAGGGAACGTGTGTAGTATTCCGGTCTGCTTCAAATATTGAATCGTTGAAGTCCCGGGCGCTTTCCATTCGATCGAGCGGCGCGCCAGCCCTTCGGCAAATACGCCACAACCTTCACGCAAAAACAGCTCTTCAGCCTCCGACTCAGCCGCATGCATCATCACCGGCAAATTCTCCGACTTAGCGAGATCGGCGATCATTTCGAGCTGCGGTCCACACACGGTGTAAGGTGCGTGCGGTGAAACGCCGGCACGCACGAGTCCACTCTCGACAGCTCGCAACTCCTGCAATTTCACTTTGAGCTTCTCGAAGTTCTCAGCGGCAAGACGAGCATCTGGTCCAAACGACTCCTGGTACACAACACCGCGCATGCCAACCTTCTGCAACGCACGCATGCTCATTAAGGCGGAGTCACTCGCATCGCCAACGCAAGTTATCCCTGCACGAACGGCTTCGCATGCACCCCACGTCGCAGAGACTTGAATATCGTCCGGTGTCATTAGTTCAAGCCGCGCACGCGTCAGCTTCCGCAACCACGCGAAGAAATCGCGTTCTTCGTTTTCGAGGTAACCACGCATCGCGGTGAGCTCGAGATGCGTGTGAGTGTTGATGAGCCCCGGCAGGATGACGGCTTCTCCGAAACCGTCGACACGAAATTCCGGAAACCTCTCGACAATCTCGGAGCGTGGACCAACGCCGGCGATTCGCTGACCTTCAATCGCCACCGCACCATTTTCAATTGGTGAAGTTGAAACAGGCAGGACCCAACGCGCAGAGTAGATGATGCTCATTTGACCGGTGAAGTCTGCTGGAGAGCGGCACTCGACGTTCTCGAACCCTTGATCTCGCGGTAGCGCTGCATGATCGAAATCACGTAAGCCTTGGTCGAGGGAATGTCGATACGATTGATAAACTCCGCGCCTGTCTGAACGTCTCCACCCGCTTGCGGACGGCTCCACTCGACGGCACGGCTTGGTCCAGCGTTGTAGGCGGCGATCATTCTCATGTCGGCTTCGGGCGAGTCCTGGAACTGTTCGCGGATCTTTTCGAGATACCAGCAGCCGATCTGAATGTTGCGTTCCGGATCGCGCAAAAGACTCTCGGGATCCGTATCCATCTGTCGCGCGAGCTCGCGCATTCCGGTTTCGTTGGCCCATTCACGACCGACGGTCGGAGTTACCTGCATCAGACCGATCTCGCCGTCCTTACCCTTTTTCCACGGGCTGAAATAGGTCTCTTCGTAGATGATGCTCCAGATTAGATCCGGATCGACGCGGTAGATTGCAGCTTGTCTTGAGATGAGTGGGTCGAAGCGGTGTGTCCAGTAACGATTAAAAGCGAAAAGAGCAAGAACAAGGATGAGAACTAATAGGATAACGGCAACAATGCGTCTCATTAGGTGGGAATAAATCTTGTTGTCTTGACGAGTTTTCCTCGCAGAGGCGTAAAGGCGCAAAGAAGGGTGAATACTTTTCTTTGCGCCTTTGCGCCTTTGCGCGGAAACACAGTATTAGTTCCTTTTTCTCAGAGCCGCCCAGAAACTCGCGCGTGAGCAGGCGTAATCGACACCCTCATATCGTGATCGCAGCGCGTGTTCGTCGAGCACGTGTCCCTGAAGCCAAACCTCGGCGTCGAGTGTGGCTCCGACGGAGAGCGAATCCCCGCGCAATGCACGTTGATTGACTAAAACCTCGAGCTTGATCTTTTCGAGATCGAGATGGATCCAGAAGAGCTCACCACCGGAAAGCGGGTTCCTCAACGGTTTGAAAGCGATGATGCGTCCTGACAAGCTCCAGTCGTTTTCATGTGCTGCGCGTGCCGGCGCAGCCTTTTCAAGCGGCATCCAGCGCGTCTTTGTCTTGCCGCGACGCACGCGCGCGCGATAGGCGAGCCCGCAAAGACCGATGTGCAACTCCTGGGCCGCGAAGCCTGTTGGACCAACTTCGGTGAGGTTTTGCAGTTCGAAGAGGACTTCACAATCCGTGCCTTCACGATAACCGTGAATCACCGCCTCGCCTTCTTCGTCGTATTCCGTCAGCGCCCACGGCGCGATCGTCTGGATGTAGCGCGCGCGAAATCCCGGACGGCAATCGGCGTAGAAGAGATCGCCGCTGCCTGATTCGTAAAGCACAGTCCAGACCTCGAGCCCTTCTCCGAGTTTCCAGCAGCGCCCGTGCAAGACGGCTCCACGTCTGCTGAGTTGTGTTGGTTCGCCCTGGTCTCCTGCTCGCTCTGCGAGATAGTTGAAAGCCTTCTCGCTCGAAACTTCCAAACCGATCGTTTCAAAGGTAGGGTTCATAATTTCAACTGACATTATTGCGCGCTGCGCTTCCGCTGTCTATGCTTCGCGGGCTTTCCATTTTTATTTTCCGCTCGCGGCGCGCGGGTTCTGAAGCCGCGGATCACGCGCTGTGGTCCATGTGATGGCTGCACTCCGGATCTCACCATCTCCGCAAACAGGTCGACATCATAGTCCGCCTCGCGCGACATCTCCTCGCGAATCGCGTGCAGCACCTCGAGAAATTTTGGACGACGATACATAAAAACCTTTGGACAGGATTTTGTGAATCCTGTCAACTAACTTTCTCCGTTGCCTCCGACACCAGGAACTCCGGCGTCACGATCATCGGAACATAAAATCCCGCCGCGGTATTGAATAGCCGTATCCGTGCCTGGCGGCGTACGTTCGCAAGATGGCCGAAGTTCCACGTCACCAAATAATCGATCTTGTGAAATGAAGCAATCGCCACGTGCAGCGCATCGGCAATGTATTTGCGATGAAAAATACCGCGCGAGATATAACCATCCGCGAGAATCGCCGCCTCTTCAGTCAGATCAACCTGCTCGAGCTGGCTAATCAGTTTCAGATAAGAACTGCGATGCGGCTCCTGCAAGCGTCCGAGTTCAGACGACACGAGCGGCGAGATCACTGTGCGATAGTCAGGCATCTCGTGCTCCCACCACCTGATCGTCAAGTCGCGCCTGAATGGTTCTCCGTTATCCAGGTAGGCGCCAATCACCGATGTCTCGAGGTATAGACCTTGTTTCATGGCGTTGTTAATACCGCTTCCGGATTGATGATCTCAGCGGGCCTCGATCTCTCATTCAAAGGTTCCAAACGCATTGCACCTCTTGCAAAATCAAAATAGATGCGGAAATGCCGCAAAAAATTTCCACCTAGAATTCCGCTCTGCGTGAAGCCGGCCGTCTCGTTCACGGGTTCCATGTCGAGCACGGCAGCATTGATCTTTTCGAGCTTGCTCATACCAAGGCTCAACTTCGGCAACTGCAAAAGCTTAACATCTTCTGTCACGCCCGCAGCACCAAACACGCGCATCCGCGACGGCTGGAGCAGATTAAAGAACTGCTCTTCCTGCGAAAACTTCTCCGATACGACGGTGATACTCGCTGCCGTATCGATAATGAAGTTGACATTCTTCTCGAACCCTTCGAGGCCGACTTCTCCGCTCAGGAATCCGCTCGACGTAGTCCTTAGTGGAACTTCGATCGCAGTGTCGTTTGGCAAAACCGGAGCGAGAGTTTGCAATCCTTCCGCGCGTCGAGCAGTCCAGGTGTCGATGAAGTCCGTCTGGTTTTGCCGCACGAGCAACATACGCCTGGTGCCGTAGTCGAGTGACGTCAAATACTTCTGCACGACGGAAAGACCAAGATAACCATCGACCGGAATCTGAACGTCGTAGAACCGCCTGATGTAGACCGGCACGTTTTCGACCTTGACCGTGCCCATCTCGAGCGAATTCAGAAATCCGTAGACGATTCCAAACTTACCTCCACCACCAACCGCACGCGCCTGGCCACCTTTCGCGACGGGTTTGATATTAAGCCGTCTGGCGGTCTCGTCGGAAATTACAGACATTCCAGAACCCGTATCGAGCACGAACCGCAACGGCTCCTTCTGTCCGTTCACGCGAACATGAAGAACCGGCCGATTGTCAGTTGCCTCGAAAGGCACTGATGCGCGATCGCCGCTGGGCACGTAGAGTGCCCCCTGTCGACCGAGATATCGCAGAAACTCGATCAAACCGAGAATGCGCTCACGCCGGTCAGTGTCAGTCTTCGGCGCGACCATCAGGAACCTCTCGTAAGCGTCGGCCGCCTCTTTGTATTTTTCACTGCGAGCACACGCCTGGCCCAGGTGGAAAACAAAATCCGGTTCGTCAGGATCCATGCTCACGGCTCTTCGCAGGGCCGGTATCGCCAGGGTCAAACGATTCTCATAGAAATCCACCATCGCGAGTCCGGCAACAGCGAGCGCTTCGTTCGGGTCGAGCGTCAGCGCTGTTTTGAATTCTTCGACGGAGAGACGGAACTCACCCGCACCCAGAATCGCTGCGCCGAGCAATGCATGTGCGCGCGCGGAGAGCGGATTAGTCAGGATCACGCGCGCCGCATGATCGTACGCGTCCTGAAGATTTCTTTGTTTCAGGAGGGCAAAGCTCAAGCCGAGTCGCGCTTCGACGTCCTTCGCGTCTTTGCCGAGCAGGTCGCGAAAGATCTTTTCCGCTTCGGGATACTCGCCCTTCTTTATTGCCTTGTAGCCTTTGTTGTAGGCCTTCTTGTCGGCGAAGCCGGCTGCAATGTTGGTCGCACCGGTGAGCGAAAAACAAAGCACGAAGGCGGCCACACCGAAGGCCGCCATCCGAAAAAGACACCGATTGTTATTGCATTGCATGATTCACACCTTTGCTACTTCAAAACTTCTCCCGTCTTTATGGACCAGAGAACCAGATCGAGTTCGTCGAAATCAACTCGGATATCGCGTGCGAACCGGATCAGTTGTTGCTCAACTTCGAGATACTTCCTTCTAGTTGAAGGTGGTGATTTGGCTGAATCGATCACACCGATTTCAGCCAAACATCGCAACACGTGTTTATCAAGAATCGCGTGGCCTTTCACGCCGATGTTTCTGAGAAAGTGGCTGGCCTCTTTGTAGCCCAACCCTTTGACCTGTTTTTCCTGGGCCAGCCAGTCGCGCCGCTCGATCGGATCCTTGAAGCTGCGCAACCGCTTTCGCAGCAGCATACCGCATTCGGCGTGAAAGTAGTTTCTCGTACTGACAATGTAACGCGGCCGCGCCACGGGGAAACGATGAGCGCCGGCGCTCTTCAAAGCTACAGTCATCGCATCAGAATCGCCGTCGAGCAACAGCGGTCGCACGGCGTCGACTGAATTCAGGCCCATGCGAGCGGATGCTCCGGCGGTGAAAATACAGTAGGCAAGCTCTTCCCAAAGTCGCGCATCAGATCCTTTGCGCCAAACTTCTTCAAACTCACGGAGCCGCTTCCGAATTTCCTTACGTCGTGCTCGGTGAGTGGCCACCACTTTTTCAACTGTGACGGGTTCTTGATTGCGTTGCACTGTAGTTTGTCAATACGGCGATTCTATGAGCCTGCCGGAAACATTGTCAACGACTTGCGTCTTTGAAAATAACGCCGAAGGCGTTCGCTAATTTCAGCCCAAGGTTGGAGCTTGCGACAACCTTGGGATGATTCATCAACATTTCGACCAACCCTGAAGGGTTCCACACGCAATAACCCTTTCAGGGTTGAATCGGTTTTTTATCATTCCCAGGGTTGTCGCTGGCGCTCCAACCCTGGGCTGGAATTAGCCAACGCCTTCGGCGTTAGTTCAGCACCGCCACGCAATTATTTCCCCGCAATCGATCGATTCTCGGCTATGATGCTTGTGGTTTGGCCCTGGCAACTCTTGAACATCCCCGTTCAGTTCGCTCGCATCAAAGTTGCTCTCCCTCACAAAATCCCGTATGAGCCGGATGTTGAATAGAATTAGCCTTCCATTGATAGTGCTGGTGGCACTTTGCTCGAGCGTGTTCGCACAAATTCCCGATGCGAGCCCATCACCGTCGCCATCACCCGAGGGCCGACCGCTCTACGGCGTGCAGGGCGTCCTGATCGAAACTCTCGACGGCAAGGTCGTCTCGTCACAAGCGGAAACCGAACAGTTCAATCCCGCATCGACGATGAAACTCGCGACCGCCCTCGTCGCACTTCGCACGTTGGGCCCGAACCACCGTTTCGCGACCGGCGTCTGGACCGACGGAGCAATCGACAAAACAACAGGCGTCGTCAGCGGCAATCTCTACATCTCCGGACGCGATCCATCGTTTCACTACGAACACGGCGTCCTGCTGGCGCGCGAGCTCAACCAGCTCGGCATCAAGCAAGTGACCGGCGATCTCGTCGTCGCGCCCGGTTTCACGATGAACTTCAGCGCTTCCGCACAGCGCTCCGGCGATCGTCTCTACGACACACTCGACTCAACTCTGCGCTACCCCGAGGCCATGCGAGCGTGGAACTACGAACGCACGCTGCTAAACGATCGCGCGAGTTTGGAAACCGTTCCGAGCGTCGCCGTTATGGGCGCTGTTGTCGTCGCTCCTGTCCCGGAATCTGCGAAGCTCCTTCTGACGCAACGGTCGAGCACGCTCGTCGACATCCTGAAAGTTCTTCTGTGCTACTCAAACAACTTCATGGCTGATCGGATCGGCGAAGCGCTCGGCGGACCTGAGTCTGTACGCCAACAACTCATCACCACTCTGGGCTTCGCGCCGGACGAATTGAAAATCGCGACGCTGAGCGGACTCGGAGTCAATCGAGTTTCACCGCGCGCGATGATGAAGATCTACAGAGCCCTCGTCGCGGAGCTAAAGAAGAACGGATTGTCACCGTCGTCCATCCTGCCGGTGGCGGGCGTAGATCCCGGCACACTTGAAGACCGGTTCACAGGTCTGCCATGGCGTGGCAGCGTCATCGCAAAGACGGGGACGTTGTTGCGCACAGATGGTGGCGCGAGTGCGTTGGTCGGCCAGATGAAGACCGCTAACGGCGAAGTGCTGCTGTTTGTGATCATGAATCAGCGCGGAAGTGTTTCGAGGTTCAGGGAGAACCAGGACTACCTTGTGATGCTCGTGCAAAACACGCGCGGTGGGCCGAAGGCTTTTGATTACAAACCCCTGATGCTCACGATGCAACTCTCCCACACGGAGAGCACGGTTGCGACGAGCGAGGAATACGAGCCGCCGTCGAAGAACAATTGACCGGCATTGCCTCAAAAATCGAGAGTCGTTGTTGGAGGAGGTCAGTACCGTAACGCGGTAGCGTCGGGTCGACGTAGAGCCTCTCAATTTTGCGAAGAATTTCGAGACTGACCCGACGCTACCGCGTTACGGTACTGACCTCCTCCAAGTCTGAATCCTGACTTTTGAGGCAGAGCCTTCGCCACACACAAAAGTCGCCCCGTGATCCGTAGATCACGGGGCGCTTTACCGTCCAGTCACTTTGCGGCGTGCGGCACCGCAACGTGGTGGACGATTCTCGATATACATCTTTCCTAAACTTATAAAACTGGCAGGATTCCAGTGACGGGACTTCAGAGATGATTTTTAGTACTCGCGAATGCCCTTAACAGCATGTCCGCCTACGGCTTTCGCCATGTCGACGTAATTCGAACTGTATCGGATAGTGGCTGAGCCGCCACCGTTCGTGTTGACTGTGGGCGACTGAAACAGATCCGTATCTGCTCCCGTTTTTGCAAACTTGGCGACGAACAGTGCGCCATAGATGTTTCCGTGTCCGGCGCCATCGCGTAAGATCTCGCCCTGGCCGAGGACCAGGATTATGCCGTTCCACTGGAAGTTTCCGTGCAAGGTAAGCTTCCCGGTCACTATCAGAGTTCCCTGGCCCGACGGGCTGCCCGAGTCGATCGTGATATCACCATCCACAAAGGTAAAAATCCCGTCCGGTCTATTTGCGCCCAGGCCGTCCGTGCTGGCAATAGCTGCTGGTCCGCTGGTGAAATATCTTCCCTCGTTTCTGGCTGCCTGTTCCATTCCGTCGGAGCCATACAAAAACTCACGGGTTTTAGCAACCGACTCGAGAAAGCTCGGAGTGTTGCTCGCTCCCAGAACCGTCGGATCTCCCGGTGACACATTAGGTCCGTTGCCGCAATTACTTCCATCCGGATCACAGCCGTCAATAACGTTGTTAACCGTGTTGTAGTCGCCGTTATCGACAGCAACCGCGGATATCGTAGTTCCGCTGTCGAGATCTGAGCCTGAAATCGTGGTCACATTACTATCGCCCAGTATGAAAGACATTGAAGTTCCCGACTGATTCCGCCCTGTGATAACGGAGTCCACCGGATAATCAAGAGTGTAGCGATCGACGACTACCTCCATGTTCTTCAAACTGTCCCGCACTCCCAGCCCGCGCACACGAATTCTCAAGCGGTCAGGCTTATATGTAGCCTGGGCACACTTCGCAGCCTTCACAAGATAGTTATCAGGATCCATGATCTCAGTCACCTGAAATCGCGAAACTCCGTCCCCTGAAACGTTAACGATGTTGCCTGACGTGGCTGTCCAAAGAGTCGGTGTACACAGGATATTGTGAAAGGTCGCACGCGTGCCGGTAGGATTTGATTGTACGTTTCCTCTTATGACTGCGAGAGTGCTCGCCACCCCTGCTTCCGCTGCGTAATAGGCCTGCATTTCAGCCGTAGAGTCTCGCGCCGTAATGCCGGTCATGGTCGCAGTTAAAATCAAAATACCACCGGCTGCCAACAAGAGCAGCGACAG
Organism: Pyrinomonadaceae bacterium; assembly: GCA_035571655.1. GTDB lineage: Bacteria > Acidobacteriota > Blastocatellia > Pyrinomonadales > Pyrinomonadaceae > PSRF01. The sequence continues at coordinate 2,909 of DATNCH010000116.1, read as the reverse complement.
AAGAATCGCCGTGATCAGAGCTGCACCTCGTTCGCTGCTGCGGCTTTTAGTTAACAGAGTCGGCTTTTGTAATCTCATTGATCGAAGACCTCTCTTCGGAGCGCAGTTTAGTAAAACCGCAGGTCCCAGTTGCGCAGTGTGACGTCCGAGCAAAGTAAGACTGAGTGACCTGGCTGATAACCGTCTGAACCGGGTGTTCCCACCGCATCCAAAGTAACTGAGATGGCAATGACGATGTATTTCGCATTTTCTTTTGATACTTGTGCTGACGAAAAACTGATATCCGATGCCGCGCCCCCGGAAGGAACCGTGTAAATCACTTTCTGATCGAAGTAATAAATGTTCATGCTGTCGATGCGGTTTGCCAGCACCGTACTGCCGCTTCCAAACTCGTCACGCCGAACGAGATACTTTGTGTTCTCAGCTTCATTGAGGTAATAGGTTATGTCTTCTTCCGTATCCATGACGCTGTTACGCTGAAGGGAAGTCAGATCAGGGTTGTCAACTTCGTACTTGTTGAGATTCGAGCGAACGCGAATTTTATTCGCACCGGAATCTGCTACAACAATGCCGTTGTTGTTCAGATTGAATCCTGCATTCGCTATTTCGCGCGACATGATATTGAGCGCCCGTTGTGTGTCGGCGAGTGCGTCGGACTTTTGATTCTCGCGAGTACGCATTCGAAGACCGCTCGCAAGCAGAGTGGCTGCCGCCGTAACGAGCACCATCGTGATTGCCATCGCGATGATAAGTTCGAGAAGCGAGAAACCGCTGTTTGACGACTTTTTCTTCAACGAACTCATACTGTCCTCACTAGTTCGAAAGTATCGTTAGTAAATGCCGACCACCTGGGTCGATCGCTGCGTAGTAATAATGATGCTGTCGAAATTCGTCCCATCTGCTGGAGTAACCGACACTCGAATTCTCTTAACGGTCGGTGCCCCGGCGTCGGGATTGCCGACAGGCACAACGCTCAGATCCTCTATCACCGTATTCACCAGGTAACTGCGGCCTGCATTGGTGACAGTCTCATTCACACCTGCCGTGGCGGTAGCTCCCAGCCCGCCGTTAGGGAAGGAAAAAGCCACACTGCGCGTTTGCGTAGTGAACGGTATAGTCCGCAGCCACTCCATTCGCATCTGAGCAGTCGCCATGGCCAGCTCGCGATCGTCCGCCTTCATATTCGCTTGAACGGCATAAGTGAAAAGAGACGCGACGCCGAGTCCCATGACCATCAGCACAACGAGCGCTATGGCTGCTTCCATGAGAGTAAAGCCACGTTGCGAGGCGTTACCTTCTCGATCAGCGTTTTGATATTTACGAACGAGGTTCATATGTCACCTTCAGTTACTTATCGACACTGTGAGTTTTTGTGTTTCGCCGCAACTGGGATCGGCCGAAACATTGACAATGAATACGCCGCGATTCCCGCCGCCATTTTTGGTGGTAACAGAAATCGCGCTCGATCCGCTCCCATCAATTCTTAGCAGCGAGACTTCAATGGACATGGCGTTTCCGTTTCCTGCTTGTGCGGCGTTGATGAATCGAACTCCAGTCGCGTTCGTCATCGTAAAAGTAACCGTTCCTGTCTGGTGACCGGGTAGACTCTGACTCAATGAGAGCGTATTCGGCGTAAGAAATGACACACACGGTGAAGTTGGCGTGGGCGTTGGTGTTGGCGTCGGCGAGGCGTTGTTCCCGTGGCCGTTCCCGTTCCCGTTACCATTTCCATTTCCGTTTGGCGTCGCGGTTGGGCTTGGGGTTGGGGTCGGCGACGACTCTACTGGTGGAAGGTCCCCAATCGGTGTTGGAGTCGGATCGGCTGGAGGTTGGTCAATCGGATTAATCGGACTGGTCGACGCCGACGGGGACGGCGAAGGATCAGGAGAAGCGACGTCGCCGGTAACCTGAGTGATGGGAGTGAAGGGAATCATTTGATCGGGGAAGTGTTGTTCGCCCACCGTGATGTCGCCGGAACCCGAGACGTCGACTGGAACCCGCTTGTCAAGATAAGCACTCTTGATCTGCCATACCCAGGCTTCGTCGATTCGTCCACGCCAGTCAAACATGACCTTCTTTGCCGCGACGTCAAACGTCAGGCCGGCGTCGAGGTCAAACGTGCGCGTCTCGACGACGCCGTTGCCCCAATCCATTGTTACTGCATAGGCGGTTGACTCCGGGCCAAAGGTCTCGATCGCTGATTCCTGGCCCGAACCAGCATGGCGGCGGATAGCATCAGCGCGTGCCTTCTCAACATAGGAAGCAAACAGTCTGGCAGCGGACTGGTGCAGGTATTCCGCGCGCGCCCGCTTGATTCCCAGAACGCCGAAAGTCGTCACTATAGAAATGATCGCAACGACGATTACCGTCTGTAAGAGCGTGAACCCTTGCTGGGCTGTGATGCGGGTGATTTTCATGTACGCCTTTACCTCGCCGACGTTGGAGTGCTTTGCTGGCCGGACAAACTCGGCTGGTCCAACTTGAGCAATAGTCATTCCGTCGACAATGAGGCGGAAATTGCGGCGTTTTTGCAGTTGCAGGGGAAGAGGGGGAAGACGGTTGTTACCTTTAGTTACAGGAGTAGGAAAAGAATTTCCCAATTAGGGCCACAAAAGGCACAAGAGGAACACAAAGTTAATGGCTTTTTTTGTGTTTCCTTTTGTGCCTTTTTGTGGCCATCTATTTCAAAGAGTTCTTGACACTTCGTACACGAAAAATCGATCATGCCGCAGTGGCCGATATCCTACTCGTCGAAGATAAAGACAGCCTCCGTCGCGTACTGCGATTAACTCTCGAAAATGCCGGATACAGCGTTGCGGAAGCGATTGACGCTCGCGCCGCGCTCAACGAGATCGCCACTTCCCGTCACCGGCTCATCCTTACAGACCTGCGGATGCCAAACGGCTCCG
>DATNCH010000115.1:0-15086 GCA_035571655.1 Pyrinomonadaceae bacterium | reverse complement strand
GTTAACTTCGCAGTCGCTACTCCGGTTTCAGATCAAGTTGAATTGATCTTCTCGGGTCAAACCGGCGTTGGTGACGGGCCGGAGCGAGTTGAAGCAACCACGCTCTTCCGCATCGGCGATCGTCATCGTGTAGGTGTCACGGCTGCGGGTATGCGTTTCGCGCATCCGGTCTGGACTAACAAGCTTACGGATCACCGCGATCTTCACGGGCAAGTTTCATTGCGCGCTGTCGATGAATGGATCGTGCGCGATGGAATCGTGATCGTTCTCGGGCTCGACTATTCACGTTTCATCGGCGCTGGTGGTGCGCACGCTTTCTCGCCGCGGTTCGGAGTTCAATACGACGCGAATGCGCGCACACGCGTCAAGGCAGCATTCGCTTCGGGCGGTGATGAAGACGGGATTCAAAGCGTCGCGGCGTTCGAAGACGAGCAGGTGGTTTTCCGTCGCGAAGCTGTGCGGCCGGTTGCCTTCATCGACGGCCAGGCAGTGCTCGAACGCAGTCATCGTCTCGAGTTCGGTATTGAGAGAATTCTCGACAACACCTCGAGCGTCGAAGGCACGGCTTTCTTCGACACGACGAGCGGGCGTGGCGTCGGGTTGTTGAGTGCACCAGGCAGCGCATTTTCAGGCAGGGGTGGCGACACATTTCTCGATGTCGCAAATCAGCAGGGATCTTCACGCGGTGTCCGCGTCCTCTACACGAAGCGTTTGAATCGTGTTTGGACCGCCTCGGCGGGCTACGCTTTCGGGCGCGGTCAACGACTGGCCGCCCGTAGCTTTTCGAATCCAGGGGAACTCTTTGACAGTGGGCTCTTCCAGACTGCGGCGTTGCAGTTGGGAGCAGGCTTCCATACCGGTACGCAAGTGCGAACGGTCCTGCGTTTCTCTCCTGAGGCGACCGTATTCGCGATCGATCCCTTTGCCGGTCGATTAGGTGTTTACGATCCGTCGTTGAGTATTCAGGTCACGCAGGAATTGCCGAGTTTTGGTTTGCCGGTGCGAGCCGAAGCGATTCTTGACGCGCGAAATTTACTGGATGCACAGACGAGTTCCGATAACGGCGAAATCCTGACCTTCGTCGGCACGAGTAGACGGTCTGTTCGCGGCGGAATCTCGGTCAGGTTCTAGTTGACAGGATTACCCTGTGAGCCGGTCTTCAAATTCTCGGAAAACTCCGAAAAGTTGGATAGATCAAATCAATATTCTCTCGCAACACGGAGGCAGTGCACCCGGAACATTCCTTGCTTAAAACAATCGGATCTGCCAACTCGAAGAAGTTGGCAGCGTTGTTGAGGTTGAAGTGAAGGGATCGATACTCACAACCAGGACCTGGTTTCTGCTAATCGGTGCAGCCCTACTGATCAGTGCCGGTCTGCTCAACTTCCGCCAGCGCGTCAGCCATCAAACACCGCCTTGGGATGGTGTTGAATGGGCCGACACTACCTCGGGCATCATCGCGAAAAGCATCGAGCGAGGCTCCGCCGCAGAGCGAGCGTGGATGCTTCCCGGCGACCAACTGATCGGTGTTAGTCTCAACGGCTACAAAGCCGAGCAGGTCACGAGCGCCAAGGACGTTCAGATTTATCTCGAAGAGGCACGCGTCGGAGGCCAACTGCACTACCTCATGAAGCGGCCGTCCTACTCGCCCGAAGTTGGGGCATATTGGGCCGACCTCGATCATCTCGGATCGATTCATAAGTGGACGCCGAGAGTCATCTACATCAACCTGCTCGGTCTGGTCTTCCTGTTTGTCGGGTTCTTTGTGCTGTTCAAGCAGGGTGGACAAGCGCCGTACGCGCTCCAGTTTGCGACCTTTAGCCTGACGGCTTTCGTCTTTCTCTTTTACACGCCGGTCGGCAGGTATGAGGATCTCGATCTCGCGATCGCTTTTCTCGACAACGCTGCTTTCATTCTGTTCGCGCCGCTGTTTCTTCACTTTTGTGCGCTCTACCCGACGAAGCAACAACTGTTTTCGACCGGGCGCTGGCGCGCAGTCGCGTTGTACGTTCCTGCTTTGCTGCTGCTCGTTTTCGCCGTAGCCGTGTTTCTGCGCGACGAGCTTGCGAAGGCGCTTTCGGCATTGCCCAGGATCCCGGTCACGGAACAGCTTGTCGGGACGTTTTACTGGCTATGCTTCGCGCATTTCACCATTGCACTGATTGCAAGCGCCGTGTTGCTGGTGCGGACTTTTGTCAAAGCAAGCAGCACCGTCGTGCGCCAGCAAGTGAAGTGGGTCGTGTGGGGCACGCTGCTCGCCGTCGCTCCTTTCACGCTTCTGTATGGACTGGTCTACCTGTTTGGTGCGCCGACCGATCGCTGGCTTACTGACGTCGCGATCCTGCCGCTGGCGATAATTCCGTTTGCGTTTGGCTATTCGGTTCTCCGTTATCGCTTGATGGACGTCGAGCTGGTCGTGCGACGTGTTTTTGTTTACGCGTTGACTACGCTGGCGATCGCGTTGGTCATCGGAGCCGTGGTCTATACCGGTGGTCTATATGCCTTCGGCACAGATGAAACCACGTCGGGCGAGATTACGTTGCGCGTAGTCGTCGCCGTGCTGGCGATGGCTGCTGTGGTGATGGCTGCTGCTCCCGTAAAGAATTTTCTCCAGGAGCAGGTCGATCGACTCTTCTACGGCGAACGCTACGATCTGCGGCACAGCCTCCTCGACTTTGGTCGCACGCTTTCGGCGACGACGGCGCTCGATCCGCTGCTCGATTCGTTAGTCAGCCGGCTTCAGGAAGTGATGAACGTCGAGCGCGTAGCGATCTTCGTCGAATCGAAGAGTTCGCCGTCGGGCTACGTGGTTGCTCGTTCGGCGGGTTTAGCGGCGCCGATGATGGTGCCTCCTGACTTTCGCGAGATGATGCGCGTGCGATCGGCAGAAAGCGGCATCGTTCGCACGGACGATCTCGATCTGAACCCCGACGCGGTTTCTGTCAGACGCTCTCTTCATTACTTCGTTCCGTGCGTCGTGCGTGGGCGCATGGTCGCAGTGATCGGTCTCGGGCGATCCGTCGATGGCGCGCTGCTTTCATCCGAAGACGTCGAGATTCTGCGCACGGTTTCGGGTTACGTGGCTGTCGCCATCGAAAACAGCTTGCTCTACAAAGATCAGCAGGAGCGTGCCAGCGAGTTGAAGCTCCTGAAGGAGTTCAACGAATCGATTATCGAATCGATCAACGTCGGCCTGCTTGCGGTGGACCTCGACGGGCGCGTCACGCGGTTGAATTCGGCGCTCGAACACATTCTGGATCTGCGTCGCGATGCGGCCGTTAGCAAACGAGTTGAAGACCTGTTCTCGGAAGATTTTGCAGACACGCTGAAACAGGTGCTGGGCAAGGACGGCTGGCGCCTCAAAGAGATCCGCAACATCTACAAACTCCACACGGCGACGCGCGGTAATCGTGCGCTCGTGCTCAATATCGCGCTGGCTCCATTGCAGGATGCACAAGGCCAGACCGGCGCGCTCGTCGTGCTCGAGGACGTCACCGCGCGAATCAGTCTCGAAGAACAACTGCAACAACGCGAGAAGCTCTCTTCGATTGGTCTGCTCGCCGCAGGCGTCGCTCACGAAGTAAACACGCCTCTGACGGGCGTCTCGTCTTACACGCAGATGTTGCTCGGGATGCTGAACGAAACGGATCCCAAGCACGCGTTGCTGCAAAAGGTACGCTCACAAGCCGAACGCGCGACAAACATCGTCAACAACCTCCTGAATTTCTCCCGCACCGGCAGCGCGACCGAGTTTGCCGAAGTGGACGTCGCGCGTGTGCTTGACGACACGCTGCAACTGCTCGAACCGCAACTGCGCCGCAGTCAAATCGAGATCATTCGCGATTACGACACGGACGCACCTGATGCCTACGCGAACGCCGGCAAATTGCAGCAGGTGTTTACCAACCTGATTCTCAACGCGCGTGACGCGATTCCCGACGGCGGAAAAATCACCGTTACTACAGGCCCCGCCGAAGACGGTTCGCTCATCGCCGAGATCGCCGACACCGGAATCGGTATCGCTCCTGAAAACGTGGCCAAGATTTACGATCCTTTTTACACCACCAAAGGCGTCGGCCAGGGCACCGGACTCGGTTTAGCAGTCTCTTACGGAATCATCCAGGAACACGCCGGACGAATCAGTGTCGACAGCGAACCCGGCCGAGGCACAACCTTCCGCATCACCTTGCCAAGTGCGCGCGTCCGTGCGCGCCTCCAGGCCGTCGGCGACTAGGGCTGAGAGTCTTTCCTCGCAAAGGCGCCAAGACGCAAAGGAAGAAAACTAAGTTCTTTCTTTGCGCCTTTGCGCCTTTGCGAGCAAAACTTGCTAAACTAGCCCGTCTTGCCGATGAAAACCGAAAAACGTAACTCGAGAAAAGGATCAGTCCTCGTCGTCGACGACGAAGAGATCATGCGAGAGGTCCTCGAGACGCTCCTCACCGCCGAAGGCTATCGCGTCGATCTAGCGAAGACTGGCGAGGAAGGGCTCGAGGCCTACGGCCGGCGCGCGTTTGACGTCGTGTTGCTCGACGTGTCGATGCCGGGCATCGGCGGACTGCGGGCGTTGGAAGAGTTTTTGAAGATGGATCCGGATGCTGTGATCGTGATGATCACCGCGTACGCCACGTTCGATACCGCGATTGCCGCGTGGGAACGCGGCGCGGTCCACTGCATTCGAAAGCCTTTCCAAAACGAACAGATCACGTCGACGATCGCGGCGGGAATCAAGCGCCGCCGGAAAGAAGAAGAGCGTCGCACACTGCGCCGCGCGATGAGTAAGGCCGTCGATCGCGGCGAGATCGTCGGTCGCTCGGATCTGATGCAGGAAGTTTTTCGCCTGGTCGAACAGGTCGCGCCGGCGCGGTCGACCGTCTTGATCACCGGCGAGAGTGGAACGGGTAAAGAGTTAATCGCGAAGGCAATTCACGAAGCCAGCACACGCGCGGGCCGGCCGTTTGTCACGGTCAACAGTTCAAACATCCCTTCCGAGCTGCTCGAATCAGAATTGTTTGGCCACACGCGTGGCGCGTTCACCGGCGCGGTCGCTGCGAAGAAAGGACTGTTCGAGGTTGCGGACGGCGGGTCGATCTTTCTCGACGAGATTGGCGACATCCCGCCTGAGACACAAGTGCGTTTGTTGCGCGTGATCCAGGAGCGTGAGTTCACGCCGCTAGGCGACACGACGCCGCGTCGAGTCGACGTTCGCATTATCGCGGCCACAAACATCGACCTGAAAGAAGCGGTGCGGCAGGGAACGTTTCGCGAGGATCTTTACTATCGCCTCGCCGTGGTGCCGATCGAGCTTCCGCCTTTGCGCGATCGAGTTCAAGACATTCTGCCGTTGGCCCAGCACTTCATTCAGAAGTACAACGAAGAGAACGGACGCAACGTTTCGGAGCAACTGGCGCCGGAAGTCCTCGCGATGCTCGAGGCGTACTCGTGGCCCGGCAACGTTCGCGAGCTGGAAAATACGATCGAGCGCGCGGTTGTGATTGCACCCGGCGACGAGATCACAAAAGAGTGTTTGCGTACCGAGATCAGCGATCCGAAGTCCGTGGTGTCCAGTCACCACGACGGCGCGAGTAACGCGGTGGTTGGAGATATTGGACGCGGAATCAATTTCTACGAAGAAGTGCGGCGCTTTGAAATCGACCTGATCAGGCGCGCGCTGGAACAAACGGGCGGTCATCAGTCTCGCGCCGCGCGTCTTTTGGGGATGAACGCGACTACGCTCAACTCGAAGATCAAGACCTACAACATCAACTTAAGACCATGAAACGACGCGAACTCGATGGCTGTCCGATCACCGGAGCATTGCAGATGCTCGGTGATAAATGGACGATGCTGGTCGTCAGGGAGTTGCTGGGTGGTCCAAAGCGAACGATGGAGTTGTTGAATAGTCTGTTTCCGATCAGCAGTCGCACACTCGTCGGGCGCCTGCGCGACATGGAGAAGGATCGACTCGTGGAGAGGACGGACTTCGGCGGCAATCCACCGCACATCGAGTATTCGTTGACGGAACGCGGGATGCTCCTGGTGCCGCTACTCGAGTCTCTCCGCCAGCTCGGTTTAGCTTTGAAGTGTAACGAATGTGACGATCGTCGTAGGCGCCTCGGAGCCTATTGCGAGCCCTGTCCGTACAACGACAACCCTCTCGAAATCCCCGTCACGCCAGCCCGCCGCCACAAAGACGACTCGATAATATTGTTGTAGCCACAAAAAGGCACAAAAGGCACACAAAGAAAAGCATATTCAGAGTCGTAGCTGGATGTTCAGAGTTGTAGCTATATTCAGAGTTGTGGCTGGAATTATCCCTTGTGTTCCTTTTGTGCCTTTTTGTGGCTCTAACTGTTCGAGATCATGTGCCCGTCAGGGGTGATGATGGCTTTGTGATCCGAAGTGATGTGCTCGCCTTCGATGGTGACTTCTTCACCCGTCGGCATCGCCACCGGTAAGTGATCGAGAAAGCGCTCGGCGTCGATCGCAGACATACAACCCGTCCCCGCCGCCGTCACCGCCTGGCGGTAAACAGAATCCTGCACGTCGCCACATGCAAAGACTCCTGGAATATTCGTCGCCGTCGAGTGTCCGGACGTCTTCAGGTAACCAATCTCATCCATGTCCAACTGCCCTTTGAACAAGTCGGTATTCGGCTTGTGGCCAATGGCTACAAACACTCCCGAACACGGAAAGACGCGCTCCTCGCCCGTTTGAACATTCCCGAGGCGCACCCCCGTGACACCCTCTTCCGGCGAGCCGACAATCTCTTCAACCCTCGCGTTCCAGATAAACTCAATCTTCTCGTTTTTGAACGCCTTCTCCTGCATGATCTTCGACGCTCGCAGCTTCTCGCGCCGGTGAACTACATAAACCTTCGACGCGTAGCGCGTCAGAAACGTCGCTTCTTCCATCGCCGTATCACCGCCACCTACCACGACGATCACCCTGTTGCGAAAGGCCGGCAACGGACCATCGCACGTCGCGCACGCGGAAACGCCGTTGCCTCCAAACCCGTGTGGAACCTTCGCTTCACCCGGAATGCCGAGCCACTTCGCGGACGCGCCCGTGGCGATGATCAACGTCTCCGTCGAGATCGTCACGCCGTTCGATGTGTAGAGCTGAAAAGGACGTTCCGACAGGTCGACCTCAGTAATCCAGGCCTCCATGAACTCTGTTCCAAAGCGTTCAGCCTGCTTGCGAAATTCGTCCATCAGTGTCGGACCGTCGATGCCTTTCGCGAAGCCGGGATAGTTTTCCACATCCGTTGTAATCATCAGTTGGCCGCCGGGAGTGGTCTGTTTTTCGGCGTCCGCGGGCGCGTCCACGAGCAGTGGGTTCAAACTGGCGCGCGCGGTGTAAATTGCCGCTGTGAGTCCGGCCGGTCCCGATCCAAGGATGACAACGTCTCGTTTAATCGTTTCGTTAGACATTTACGTTTTCTCAGGTAGAAGCACGAGAGTATAGCCTTTTCGGTTGAGCGTATAGTATAACTACGGATATTGGGGTAGTCGAACGGGAAGCATGAGCAGCCCAGGGAGCGGTTTGGAAAGGATTGAAACCATTGCTGTGATTGGCGCCGGCACCATGGGCCACGGCATTGCCCAGGTTGCGGCATTGGCAGGTTTCAAGGTCCTACTCAACGACGTAGATCGAGAATCGCTGGCGCGAGGAGTTTCGGCAATTGAACGTAATCTTGCCAAGGGAATTCAACTCGCAAAGTTAACCGAAGACGATCGCGACCGCACGTTGCAGCATATTCACGGAACAACGAACCTGGACGAGTGTGCCCAAGCCGATTTGATTATCGAGGCGGCTCCCGAGAAACTGGATTTGAAGAAAGAGGTTCTTCGGCAACTCGAAAGCGCGTCTGACCGCCCCTTCATTTTTGCTAGCAATACTTCGTCGCTGTCCATTACAGAGATCGGCAGTGCTTCCAAACGCCCTGGTGCGGTTATTGGTATGCACTTTTTCAACCCAGTCCACATCATGCGACTTGTTGAAATCGTAGTCGGAGAGAAGACGAGCGCCGAGACCGTCAACGTAGTCAAAGGCATCGGCGAAAAGATGCGGAAAGAGCCGATCGTGGTGAAGGACGTTCCGGGTTTCGCCTCGAGTCGTTTGGGAGTTGCACTCGGTTTGGAAGCGATGCGGATGTTTGAACAGGGCGTGGCCAGCGCGCAGGACATCGACACCGCGATGGAACTTGGTTATAACCACCCCATGGGCCCGCTGAAGTTGACCGATCTGGTCGGGCTCGACGTGCGTTTGAACATTGCGGAGTATCTGCATCGCGAGCTTGGCTCGGAAGCGTTCAGACCACCAGAAGTTTTGCGTCAGTTGGTGAGTGAAGGGAAGTTGGGAAAGAAAACCGGTCAGGGTTTTTACGATTGGAGCAAAGAGGACGCGCGACGCGCGCAGTCGTCTTAAAGCTACAGTTGCTTAAGATGAGTTCGACCTACAACAACGAAGAGAGACGGTTTGCCTTACGGATGACGTTAAGGCTGCCGATTGTGATCTCCGGTCGTGCGGAAGATGGTTCTGCCTGGAGCGAGCCCACGGAGACAGACGACATCTCCACTTCAGGCGCACTCTTTCATTTGAACCAGAAGGTAAACCGCGGCGAGCGCTTGTACATTCGTGCGCATCGTCCGGACGGCACGCCGATCGAAGCGACCGCACTCGTGGTTCGAGTTGCGCCGGCGATTTATGGCACCGCGCGAGTTGGAGTGCAGATAGCCGAACCCAGCGAGAATTGGCTGCGACTGTTTGTGTCGTGGGTGGCCGATGAGCAACCGATAACCACTGATCCCGAAGCACCCTCCTCCGAGTAAGTTTCTAAAACACCGTTTTGCTCGAAGTCAGTCTTACACTGTGAAGCTGGAGTTATATGCCGGAAACTTACGAGACCTTGCTGCTCGAAAAACGCGAGCGCGTCGCGATCATTACGATCAATCGTCCCGAGAAGAGAAATGCACTCAACATCAAAACGCGCGAAGAAGGCGCCGCGTTGCTTGAAGAGCTGCGCGCTGATAATTCGGTTGGAGTCGTCGTTTTTACTGGCGCAGGTGACAAAGCCTTCATAGCCGGAGCGGATATCGCGGAGTTTGCAGGTCGCACCGCGACTATGCAGCGTGACGTGATGACGGCGCGTTCATTGTTTACCGCAATCGACAGTTTTCCGAAACCTGTGATTGCGATGATCAATGGTTTCTGTCTTGGTGGTGGTTGTGAGCTCGCGCTGGCGTGCGACATCCGCATCGCGAGCGAGACGGCATCGTTCGGACAGCCGGAAATCAATCTCGGAATTATTCCGGGTGGTGGTGGTACGCAGCGGCTGACGCGTCTGGTTGGTGAAGGCAAAGCGATGGAAATGATTCTCACTGGAGAGATCATCGACGCGCGCACCGCGTTTAATATTGGGCTAGTAAATCACGTTGTACCCGCCGACCATCTCCAGGCGAAGACGATGGAGATTGCGTCGCGCATCGCAGACAAGAGTCCCATTGCGTTGCAGTTCGCGAAGGAAGCGGTGAAGCTGGCGTCCAAATCGAATCTCGATGAGGGTCTGCGGCGTGAAGTAGATCTGTTTGCGCTCTGCTTCTCGACGGAAGATAAGGATGAAGGCGTCAGCGCGTTCCTCGAGAAGCGCAAGCCCGCGTTCAAGGGGAAATAGCCACAGATTTTCGCGGATGAACGCAGATATGAAAACGCTCCTGCTAATCGTGGGGATCCTGGTGGCTACGGCTGGTGGCGTGATTACTTACCGAGCGCTTTACGTCGAACCAAAATCAGCACTCATTACCGAAAGCGGCGACGTGCGTCAGATTCCAAACCAGGCGCGCGTCATTGGCGGCGCGTTGTTATTCGTCGGCGGCTCCGCTCTCGCACTCTACGCGGCTACCCGTAAGGTCCGATAACACACTAACAACCTCTCATCCGCGAGAAGTTGCCTTTTTGATCTTCTCGATCAGCGAACGCGTTTCATTCGCCAGTGGCCCGTTGGGCTCCAGGCGCAAGTATTCATCAAACTCTACCAGCGCGTCTGCCGTGCGCGTCACGCGGAGCAGTAGATTTCCTTTCAACAAGTGCGCACCCGCGAGATCCGGATTCAAACTGAGCGCTCGCTTAACTTCCTCATACGCCTTCTCGAGCGAGGGTTTCGCCTGGGCGAGATCTTTTACCGGACGCGCCTTTTCCCAGTAGACGCGTGCAAGGTTCAGGTGTCCTAAGTACGACTGATCCTGAATCGCGAGTCCCTGGACCAGAACTTTCTCTGCTTCGGGCAGCTTGTTCTGTCGCAAGTAAATTTCGCTCAACGCAAACAGCGCATTTGCCGCCCGCGCGTCGACTTCGACTGTCGCTAACAACGCTTGCTCGGCTTTGTCCCACTGCTCGAGATCCATGTACGCGGTTCCGAGCTTCAGTCGCGCTTCAACAAACTTCGGATAGATCGCGATCGCTTTCTCAAAAGAACGCGCGGCGCTCGCCGTCCTCTCTTTTCCACCCGCGGCTAGCGCCGAAACTCCTTTGTCAAACTCTTTTTGCGCCTCCGCCGGCACGTTTGCGTCAATACTTCCATGTGTAGGTTTCGGACTGAGTGGAATGTCGCGCACAAGCTGAAGAAACACTAATCCACGCGATTGCGTCGTCATGTCGATATTCTGCTGTGCGTCACGATAACCGCTGTGGTGAATTCGAACCGAATACTGAGCGGCCGGGATCGCCGTGAAGCGAAACTTTCCCAAACGATCGGTGAATGCCTCGCTGATCGAACCACCGCTGTCGTAACTCTCCAATCTCACGACAACGTTATCAGCGGGCGCGCCGCCTTCTGCGTAGCGCACCTGGCCATTGATCTCTACCGTCGTCGCCGTCGGCGAGTTTTGCACCTGCGCAAGACTCACAAAATGACAAAGCCCGACTGCCAGGATGCTCGACATCAGCAACCGGATTCTCGTGCTGCTCATAGCTTTTGTCTCCGAAAGCCGGAATGCGGAAAGTGCACCGAGATTTTACTGAAAATAAAAATGGGAGGGAATAGATTTCCCTCCCGTAAAACACTCCTCCGGATCGAGTGCTAGAACTCAAACCGAGCGCCTAGCCGGAAGGAGAAAGGCAAATGGAAACCAGACGTCAAATTAATCGTCGAAGGTTGCAGGAAATCCGGATTATTTGCCTGAAGATCCAACTGGCGGAATTGATCCGGTAAACGTAAACGGCGGTTGTTTGTCACGTTGAAGAAGTCCGCGATAAAGCTGACTCGCGAACGATCGTTGATCGTGAACGGAACATCCGCGTGCAGATCGAGCTGCGAGTAGAACGGCGTCCGTCCGAGCTTACCGCGTCCACCCACCGGGATTTCACCGGCATTCAGGTAAACGGGATGCGGCAGGTATTCGCTAATCGGTATGCCCGATTCCATGTGGAAACCGACTCCGAGATTCAGGCCAGTCCAGAACCTCCAATTGAAGCCAGTACGATTCTCGCCGAACGAATAGCTTCCATAGATGTTCGAGACGAAGCGCCGATCCGTATTCAGATATCCAACCTGGAATTGATCGCCGAGCAGGTTGAAATCTCCCTGTGTAAAGTCAAACAGCGAACTGATGCCGGGATCAGTTTGACCATTGTCGTTACGCAGGTGACCTTCGTAATTGCCGCGCAATGAAGCAATACGGAAGTTCGACAAAAGTTGCCAACGATCCGCAAAGCGTTTGTTTAGCTCGAGCTCAAACGCCTTGTATTTTCTTACCGGATTCGCGAACCCGTCAGGAACGCCATCAGGGATGTTCACCGATGCTCCCGTAACGGGATCGATGCCAGTGCTTCCGAAGCACACGTTTGAGATCGGAGCGCCGGTGACCGGATCGTCAACTTCCGTTTCGAAACCGGAAGTGCATCCAGCCGGAGCCGTGCCTCCGATCGGAAATGCAAACTGAACCAGGTTAGTGGCCGCATCGAGGTGCGAACTCGGGTTACCAATGAAGAACGTTTGACCGATGTTGGCATTTGCTGCTTCAGGCGAAAGAATCGCCATGTCTTCTACAACTCGCTTGAGGTTCCGATACTGATAACGAACCGACAAAACGAAATTGCGAGGCAACTGAATGTCAGCGCCAATGATGTGTTCATCCTGGAAACCCAGCTTTGTGCCTGCTGTGATCGCGCTGAGATCGGAAGCGGAAAGAGCAATGTCGTTCCTCACCCCACCAGCAGCGCCACTCAGCAAGTGAGCCGCGTCGATAACGGGAATCGGCGATCCAAACTGATCGAGCGTCACGATTCTTTGACCGGCGCCATTGACCGTGAATGCCGGAGCAAAGCGTGCGCCCGTAAAGTCGAGCTCCTGTGATAGCGAACGTTCGGCCGCGTCGAGTGGCAGGAATTCGAAGAAGCGTCCAAAGTTGTAATAAACCTTGATGTTCCCTTTTCCTGTCGGATCGACTGCGACGCCGAGTCGAGGTGCGTACTGACCCGTGAAGGAGTAAGCGTACCTGTCTCCGGTGACTGAGTTAGGACTTCCAATGACTCGTTCCTGCTCGACGCGTAAGCCCAGGAGCGCAGTCACGAATCGATTCACACGCCATATATCCTGGATGTAGCCCGCGTTGTAGTTTCCTTTTGTATCGAAGTCGGGTGGACCAAACTCACCGCGGAACACTTGTAACGACACCGGCACCAGGTTACCGCGCACGTTGTAAAGCGGGCACTCCGTGCAGGTAGTCGGGTCCTGCGAACGCAAGCGAAATTGCACGTTGAACGGTTGCCCGATCGCGAATGCTGGTATGCCGAGTTCGTCGGCAGGAGTTCCGCTCAGGTTGGTCCCTGGAATCGGGAAGCGAGGCCCGCTGCGTTCTCTGCTGCCAGAGTAGAGCGAACGCTGGTAGGTGTAACCCAAACCGACAGTGTGCTGTCCCCACTTGTTCCAGACCTTCGCGGTGTTGATGTCCCACTTCCAGTTTGAGCTCTCTGTGGGTTCAAAGAATCCGCGACCGACAGCCGTGTAGTTGCCGCGAATCGGATCGATTGGAAGTCGAATCGCGATCTGATTGATATCTGCAAAACCAGTTTCGTTGAAATTGCTGCGACCCTGGCTGAAGTTTGAGTTTAACGACCACGTCGACGACAAAGAGCCGTTGTAGCGTACGGCCCAGTTGCGAGTGCCGTAGTCGAGAACGCTGTCAGCGGTATTGTTGTCGATGTTCAGAAATGCGAACGACGAAAGATTGGTTTTCGTCGGGTCGCCGAAGATAGAGAAGGTAAGCTGATGACTCGGGTTCAACACCCAGTCAAGTTTTCCAGCATAGTTGTAAGTGCGGTAACGCCGTGCGAACTCGCCGCGCTGAATGAACAAACCGGAGTTGACGATTGATTCGTTTCCGGCCGCGATGTCAGCGTCATTTGCACGAACGCCCGTTACGACTTCGCGTCGCACAGTCGGATTGAACGAGCCGAAGAAGAACAGCTTGTCGCGCACAAGATAACCGCCGAGGTCTGCACCGACGTCGTAATTTTCTTCGTGGAGCAGATCACCTTGCTTGTTGACGCGCGTGTCGTCGGGCTGGCGCCGCGTGGCTTCAAAAGCTGAGGGCCGCGCGAAACCATAGAATGCGCCGTGATACTCGTTGCCGCCCGATTGCGTGATGATGTTGACGATGCCGCCGATTGACTGACCGTACTGTGGTTCGAATCCGCCCGTCTTCACCTGAACTTCCTTGATGAAGGACGTGTTAATGCCGGTACCCAACGCGCCATACGAACGCGAGAAGGTTCCGATACCACCGAACGCGGAGTTAGTGATGTTTACACCGTCGGCGACGTAAAGATTGTCGAGTGCAGAACCACCGGCGACTGATGGATTGTCACGTCCGCCATTGATGCTGTCTGTTGCTCCCGGCGAGAGGTAGAAGAGGCTCGACACCTGTCGTTGAACGGGAACGTTCTGAAAGAGTTGGTCGTTGAGGTTCTGACCTGTTGACGTGCTTTGTTGATCGATCCCGCCACCGGCTGATGCGGTAACGTCGACAGTCGCCGTTACTTCACCAGGCTCGAGTTTCAGGTTCAGGGTTGATTCACGACCGACGTTAACCGTTACGTTGTTCGCGAGCGCGGCTCTGAAGCCGGCCTGTTCGACGCGAACCGTGTAGACACCGGGCTCCAGATTTTCGATTCTGAAGTTTCCAGCTTCGTTTGTTGTTCCGGTCCGTTCACCTGTTTGACCAGTTACAACTATCTTTGCTCCGGGGACTGCGGCGCCGTTAACGTCGGTTACGCTACCGCCGATCATGCCTTTTGTTTGAACGTCCTGGCCGAAGACGCTCGCTGCTGCAAGGCACAGGCAGACAGCTAATAATGATGACCAGACTTTTGCCATAATTCTTCCTCCTTAGAACTTCACGGCGCTGTTGCGCAGCAACCGCTTTGCAAACAAATGAGGGTGACAAGGGGACGTATGAAGTGACGAACTTCACGTGTAGATGAGGAAGCAATGAAGGTGCCAGTTTGAAGTTCTACGAAAGAATGGTTGGTGCTGATCGAGGTGAATTTGAGAAACGCGATGGGTGTTGAGATCGCACTTTGTACCTGATCGTACGTTGCCCATTTAAATGGAGATGGTGCGATCCAAAGGTTTGACTAGATCCAAATAACTAAAGTCTCACGACCTTGTTGCAGCGCAAACTTTTGAATTAATCTGCAAAGAAGTGAATTGATCTTGCGTCACGAGCGATACTTGGATGAGGTGAGCCATGCTTGGATGAGGTGAGCGATACGTGTGTGAGGTGAGCCGTCCTTGGATGGTATCAGCGATACTTGGATGAGGTCAGCCGTCCTTGGATGGTATCAGCGATACTTGGATGAGGTCAGTACCGTAATGCGGTAGCGTCGGGTCGGCCTCTCGCATGAATACATCAGATAGTGTTGGGCGACGTCGACCCGACGCTACCGCGTTACGGTACTGACCTCATCCAAGTATCGTTGATCTCATCCCGGGACGGCTGACCTCATCCAAGTATCGTTGATCTCATCCCGGGACGGCTGACCTCATCCAAGTATCGTTGATCTCATCCCGGGACGGCTGACCTCAT
>DATNCH010000114.1:0-27020 GCA_035571655.1 Pyrinomonadaceae bacterium | reverse complement strand
GTTGGGCGCGGTTCTCTTCCAACGCGCCGCCGGTCGCAAGTATCGCGAGCGCTAATCTTTCCTGTGGTAATTCTTTATCGCTTAAACCCGAGAAAATACGGCCGATTTCGAACAAACGGACGTCTCGAGTGCCGTGATTCAGGTTATGTCGCAACGAATTCAGCAGGCCTGGCAAAAGCGTCGACCGCATCCACGCCGAGTCCTCGATGATTGGGTTTGCGAGTTGCGGCTGGTGCTCTTCGCGGCCCGCGAGCCAAGGAATCAGTTCAAACCGATTCTCTTGCGGGATGAAACTGAAATTAATTGCTTCGTCGTAACCAAAAGCGCTCAGCGCACGCCGCAAGGAACGTTGCTGCATTTCGCCTGGCTGGTACTCACCTGAAAGATTCGCGGGCGGGAGTTCGGATTTGATCTTGTCGTAACCTGTGTGTCGCGCGATCTCTTCTACGAGATCTTCTTCCTCTTCGACGTCGACGCGCCACGACGGAACTTTGAAACTCATGCGGCCATCAGACTCTCCTGCGGGTTCGAACCCGAGCCCCGTCAGTATTCGAACCATCTCGTCAATCTCAACTGACAACGACGTGAGCCCTTCGACGCGAGTCGGATGAAGTTCGACGCGACGCTGGGTGTGTGGCTGCGGATAGACGTCGATGGCGTCTTCAGTTGCAACACCTCCTGCAAGCTCGCAAATGAGTTCGACGCAGCGTTGCTGGGCGCGCAGCACTCCGCGCGCGTCGGCGCCGCGCTCGAATCTCCTCGACGCTTCTGTGTCCATGCCTAGCTGCCGCGCAGTCACTCTGACTGAATGCGGATCAAAGTACGCACTCTCGATCAGCACATCTCTCGTTTGTGCGGAGATCTCCGACTCTTCACCACCCATGATGCCGGCGAGCGCGACAGGTTTTTCGGCGTCGGCGATGACGAGCATGTCGGCGGTCAGAGTGCGTTCGACACCGTCGAGCGTGGTGAGCTTCTCGCCGGGAGCTGCGCGACGGACCACGATACGACGTCCTCCGAGTTTGTCGAAGTCGAATGCGTGCAGAGGTTGGCCCAGCTCGTGAAGTACATAGTTCGTGATATCGGCGACGTTGTTGATCGGCCGCTGGCCAATTGTTTCGAGTCGTTTGGCGAGCCAGTCCGGGGATGGACCAATCTTCACGCCGCGCACGAGGCGCGCGGCGTAACGCGGACACAGATCCGGATCGTTGATCTCAACCGAAGTCAGGCTCGCGGATTTTCCTTCGGTTTTGATCGGTCGTTCTTCCGGCAAGCGCAACTGCTTGCGCTCGATAACCGTGAGCTCGCGTGCGATACCGACGTGTGACAAACAATCCGGCCGGTTCGACGGAACCTCGACGTCGATTACGTAATCCTGCTCGTGGCGCTCGACGGCGTCGATAGCCAGACCGACCATCGTCAGCCGCTCTTGAACTTCCTGAGCGCTGAATTTGGTATCCGTTAACTCTTTAAGCCATTTGTAACTGATGAACATTACTCGAACTTCTCTAAAAACCGGACGTCGTTCTCGAAAAGCAGGCGAATATCGTCGAGCTCGTACATCAACGCGCACATACGGTCGATTCCGAGACCAAACGCAAACCCGGAATACTCCTGTGGATCCACGTCGACAGCGCGCAGCACGTTCGGATGCACCATTCCCGAGCCGCCCAACTCGATCCAGCCTGAGTTTTTGCAGATCCGGCAACCGCTGCCCTTGCATTTGAAACAACTGAAATCAAACTCGGCGCTCGGCTCGGTAAACGGAAAATACGACGGCCGAAAACGCGTAACCGTGTCAGGACCGAACATACGGCGCAGAAACTCGCCAACAGTTCCTTTCAAGTGCGCCATGGTTATGCCTCGATCGACACATAAGCCTTCGACCTGAAAGAACATCGGATTGTGAGTCGGATCGGGAGTGTCGCGTCGAAACACTCTTCCGGGCGCGATCATGCGAACAGGGACCCCGCGTCGCTGCATCGCATGTATCTGCACCGTGGACGTCTGCGAACGAAGCGCGAATCCGTCAGTGGTGTAGAACGTGTCCTGCCACGCGCGCGCCGGGTGGTTCAGCGGAATATTCAACGCATCGAAGTTATAGAAATCCGTCTCGATCTCGCGATCGTCTTCAATTGCGTATCCGAGAGCGACGAAAACGTCTTCCAGACGCTCACGCAGCAAAGTGATCGGATGCCGATGCCCCGCGCGCGGACGACGGCCGGGCTGCGTCACGTCGATACTCTCGCGCGCCGTGCGCTGCTGATCTATGTAATTCTTGAGACTCTGGGTGGCGTTGTCGAGCGCTTCGACCAGCGACGCTTCGGTCGATTGCACCAACTGACCGAACGCCGCACGTTCCTCGGCGGGAACGCGACCGATCAGCTTTTTGGTGGCCGCGAGCGGACTCTTCTTTCCCAGGTGACGCGTGCGCAATTCGGCCAGGGCGCGCTCTTCCGCGATCGCCGCTTCGAGGTCGAGACCCGAAAGTGCGGACGGATCACCAGTAAAGCGGGCAAAGCGTTCGAACTCTTGCTCGAACGCTTTGTTAGCTGCTTCCACCTGCTGCTTAGGTGATAGGCTTTCTGTCATATTCAACAGGATGAACTAGTTTTTCTTGACCGCGACCCACCTGCCCGACATCTGCCCGGCATAATCAAACTCGCCCGAGAGCTTTCCGTCGACAACAGTGCCGCTCAGCGTGATTACGCCGTCCTGACCCTCGAGCTGAAACGAGAGTTTTCCATCTTTCCACGTGCCGGATTTGACGACGGCATTACCGAGTTGCGAACTGCTGGTTCCGGTGACGGTCTCGCCTTCAACCTTGAGCGTGAGCAGAAACGGAAACGGCTGTCCGTTCGCATCCGCAACTCCGTCCCACTCACCTTCGAGTTTGAAGGGAGCAGCAGCAGTCGCGGGAGCAGCGGCAGTTGCAGGCGCAGCGGCGGTCGCGGGCGCACTGGGAGTCGCAGGAGCAGCAGCGGCAGCCGGGGTGACCTTCTTAAACTCAACCGGGATCTTCTCCGGTCCGTCTGTTGCTTCGCCGATGAGCTTGTCACCATCAACTTTGGCGACAAACATTCGTCCTTCGCCGAAGTTGAGCGTGAGCGTACCGTTATCCAGCTTCGCGTCCGTGGAATCCAGGGTCCTGCCACCGTGAGTCACACGTCCGGTTAATTTTCCGCCTTCGCTTTTCAGCTCGAGCGTGACTTTCTCCTCACCGCGATTCGGAATCTTCACCATCGCCTCGTATGTGCCCGACGGAGGCGTGGTCTGTGCAAAGGCAACGATGCTGCCAAGCAGGAATGTGAGCGTCAGCATTAATAGGTTTGTTTTGTGTTTCACTGGTCTATTCCTTTCAGAAGACTTACGCCGCCTTATTTCGCTGTTCACTTTCGAGCGCGCCCTTGGCCTGGGCCACGACCTCGGCAAACGATTCGGGTTGATGCACGGCGAGGTCCGCGAGCACCTTTCGATCGAACTCGAGTCCGGCGAGTTTGAGACCATGCATGAACTGTGAATAGTTCAGACCATTCAAGCGCGCGGCAGCTCCGATGCGGACGATCCACAAGCTGCGAAAATCGCGTTTCTTGAGTTTCCGTCCGGTGTAAGCAAAATTTAACCCTCGTTCGACTGACTCTTTCGCGGAGCGGTAAAGTTTCGACTTCGTGCCGCGATAACCCTTTGCCAGTTTTAATATCTTCTTGCGTCTCTCGAGACGCTTATTGCCACGTTTTGCTCTAGGCATATGAATCCCCTTTCTTTAAGAAGCTATAAGTGACGAGTGCCTATTATTAGTCTCTTCCGTATGGCAACATCGCTACGACGCGCTCGTGGTCCGCTGGAGCGACGAGCACATCGATGTCCAGGTGACGCTTTCGCTTGTTGGTCTTTTTCGTCAGAATGTGCCGCGCATGCGAATGACCGCGTTTGATCTTTCCCGTAGCCGTCAGCCGGAATCGCTTGGCTGCACCTTTGTGTGTTTTCAGTTTTGGCATTATGAATCCCCTTCTTATCTTTACTGGCCCGGCTGCGGTTCCCTTATACCGCCGCCGCTCTTATGTCTCTTTGGCCCAAGGATGATGAACATCTGGTTCCCTTCCATCCGGGGGCGCGC
This sequence comes from Pyrinomonadaceae bacterium, assembly GCA_035571655.1. Taxonomy (GTDB): domain Bacteria; phylum Acidobacteriota; class Blastocatellia; order Pyrinomonadales; family Pyrinomonadaceae; genus PSRF01. The sequence goes on along the minus strand of DATNCH010000114.1, from coordinate 22,903 downwards.
TTCGACTTCACCGACGTCCGCGAGGTCCTGTTCCAGTTTTTGCAGAATCCTCGCACCCAATTCGCGGTGACTCATTTCGCGGCCGCGAAACCAGATGGTGGCTTTCACCTTGTCGCCATCCTGCAGCCACTCCCGCGCATGCTTCATGCGGTAGTCGTAGTCGTGATCGTCAGTTCCAGGCCGAAACTTAACTTCTTTGACCGTGATCGTTACCTGTTTCTTCTTGGCCTCGTTCGCCTTCTTCTTGGCTTCGTACTGGTACTTTCCAAAATCGATGATCCGGCAAACCGGTGGATCCGCGTTCGGGGCGACCTCGACGAGATCGAGCCCTTTCTCGCGAGCGGCGCGCACAGCGTCGCGCACGTCCATCACGCCCAGTTGCTCTCCTTCCTCACCAATGACGCGTACTTCGGGCACGCGAATTCTTTCGTTTACTCGCACCGGCGGCACACGCCGGTTATCAGGACGCTGACCGCGACCGCGAAAGCCTGTAGCTATTGCTGCACCTCCTAGGTTTTGGTTTTGAGCTCGGGGGGTAAGCTCTTAACCAGTTGTTTGTTAACGCGCGCGTTTCAATTAACCAGCGCGCTTCTGCTTTTAAATACGTTGCTTACGCTCACTCCGTATCTCCAGCCGCCCGAAAAAGACGAGGCACAGAGGAACCACGACAAAGCCTGGTCCAGGGCCGAAGACGATTACCTACGATTTACGATTCACTAATTATGTTACTTCAGTCGATCGGATTCGATAGGAGCGCCTTCGCCGCTCGGCCCGCGTGGTGCGGGTCGGCAATCAAAAAGTAAAGAATCGAGTAGTTGTTCGATTCATGACGAAGGTCTTCCGGAGCTTCCTACCAAAAATTGGAACTTACCTAACGTAACGGACGTGGATTCTAGCAAACGCCTTGTTAACAGGGCAAGCTCAGGATTAATCTAGTGCCGCCCCAATTTAGGTTTTCTCTATTGTTCTCTGCGACCCTCTGCATTGAAATAGCCATTTAACGCAGAGACCGCAGAGATACGCAGAGAACCGCAGAGATCTGCAGAGTGGCAAACCATGCGATTGCTGACTACCTGCCTTCTGATCCTGACGATGCTGTCACCGTTGGCGGCCCAGGTCAGTTCTACTCAAAAGCAAGAGATGTGGCGCCTTCGGACAGAGGCCATCACCGATAACCTGCTGAACGATGCTCAACAGCTCTCTCCGTTACGCCGCGCCGAGCTCCTGGCCAAACTCGGCCACCGCTGGTGGAACTACGATCAGCGTCGCGCCGGCGGATGGTTTGAAAATGCTATCGAAATCGTCGAGCAGGCTCCCAAAAACGAGAACGCAGACGAACGGCGTCAACGATTCGAAACCGCACGCACGGTGCTCAACTCCATTTCACCATTCGACCAAAAGCTCGCCGGGCGATTGGTCGGCCTTCTAAGCGACAAACAAGTGGCGTCAGATAGTGAACGCATTGAGAATGCCGACCGTTTGATGCAAGCCGCGAGGAACATCGCACAAATCGATCCGAAGCGTGGCGCCGAATTAGGTGCGCAGGCTTTGCGCCAGGGACCACCGACGCAGATTGCCGGACTATTCAATACGCTGTACCAATCCGACTCGAGGCTGGCTGAGGATTTCCTGCTCCAGGCAATGGCTGTCGCAAAACAAGATCCATACGGCCTGTTGCTGAATTCACTTACCTACATTCTGTTCCCCACGCCAAGAAGGTACGTCGGTTACAACTCACCTTCGCCCGTTCCACCCAGATCGCGGACGTTGCACGTCAAAGATCCCTATATTTCTCCTGACAACTTGCGAATCGAAGTATTGCAGCTCGACATCGCTTTCCTGAACGCGTCCAGGGGCAAAGGTATCGATTGCGCATCCGTGTTCACGTTTATTTCTCCAGTCATGGACGAGTTTGAGCGCCTCCTTCCGCAGCAGGCTGCGACAGCGCGGCAGGCGATGAATGAATGCGGATTCTCCAATCGCCTGACGCCTCCCGAGCAACCTCCCGCGGACGGATCAAAGAAACGCGTGTTCGATACGCTCGCATTGAATACAGTCGAGACGCTTTTGGAAGTGGCCGCAGAGACAACAGAGGTCCAGGCGCGCACCAGCCTCAAACAACGCGCCGCTTTGTTGGCATTAACAAACAAAGAATACGAACGCGCACTCAAGATCCTCGACGATATGGCAACGGAGGAACGGCAATCCATGGGATCGTGGGAACAGATTCGTCCTCACTGGGCTGCCGGCGCTGCCTGGGAGCACTACAAGAATAATCGTATTCGTGAGATGAATCTTATCCTGGATGGTGTTCCGCCAGACGTGCAGCCTCTCGCGAAGATCGAATTCATGCAGAGATCGATATCGATCTCAGATCCTCGACCGCTTGAACGAGACCTTGCGCTCCGGTTGTTGAAAGAAGCCCGCACTGCATTGCGCCGTTCCAGCCTGCCTGAGATGAAGAAGTATGGTTGGCACTTCGCTTTGATTGGAGTGCTACTCAAATACGATCCTCCCGCCGCGGGTGCGGCTTTCAAGGAAGCTGTTGCCTCCCTGAACCGGGCCGAGCAGGAGAAGGAGAACAAAGATCTAAAGCTGCTCGATTACATGGGGCTTGCAGGAGGCTTACCGCACTTACTGATCGAGATGGACGAGGACGCCGTCAAGGAAGGAATCGCCGCAATCGTATCCGTCGAAAGTCGTGCGCAGTTGCGATTGGAGTTCGTGAGCGAGACGCTGCGACGCACGGGAGCACCCAATATTCCTTGAATCCTGTAAAATCCAGGCCCGATAATCTGTGAATAACTTTAGCTGAGGAGACATCAAGCATGCGTGCTCGATACCGCGCTTTCGTTGTCGTTCCACTACTCTGCTGTTTTCTGACTCAAATCGCCGCGCAAACAACCAGGGAACCTCCCGTCAGCGAGATGCGCAGCGCGATCGAGCGCTACACCGTCGACCGCGGCACTCTCTCACGTTCTTTTCCCATGACGACGTCGAAGGCCCGGCGCGAGCGGTTTAAGAACTTCTATTCCGAATGGTGGCGTTCCCTGTTGACCCACGACTTCGACTCGATGAGTCAGGATGGCAAGATCGATTACATCCTGTTCAAGAACCATCTCGAGTATGAACTGCGTCAACTCGAGATCCAATCGCGCCAGCTCGAAGAGATCGAACCGCTGGTCACCTTCTCTTCCACGATCATCGAGCTTGAAGAATCACGGCGCCGCATGGAGCCGATCAATTCGCCCAAAGTGGCGGCGACGCTGAACGAACTGCGGAAACAGGTCGAAGAAAAACGCCGGGCTGTCGAGGTCGGATTGCGACCGGAAGGTCGTGGCGGCGATACAAGCGTCAGCATCGAACCGCTGCGAGTGAAGAAGACCGTCGCGAATCGAGCTGTCGCTGCGATCAATGGCCTGCGGACAAACCTGCGTAACTGGTACACGTTCTACAACGGATACGATCCGATCTTTACCTGGTGGAACGAAGAACCGTATCGATCACTCGATCAGGCGTTGACGACTTACGCCGCCTTTATCAGCGATCGCATCGTCGGCATCAAGGTGGAAGGCTCGCAAATCCAAACCGGACCAACGCGAGGTGGCGGCGGACAACGTCCCGCTGCTCGACCCGGCGATACGAGCGACATCGTCGGCGATCCGATCGGGCGTGAAGCGCTCATCAGCGAACTGCGCTCCGAGATGATTCCCTACACGCCTGAAGAAATCATCGCGATCGGCGAGAAGGAGATGGCGTGGTGTGAAAACGAAATGAAGAAGGAGTCGCGCGATCTCGGTTACGGCGACGACTGGCACAAGGCGCTCGAACACGTCAAAAATCTTTACGTCGAACCCGGCAAGCAACCGGAGATGATTCGCGATCTCGCGCTCGAGGCGATCAAGTTTGTCGAAGACAACAACCTCGTGACCGTCCCCGAACTCGCGCGCGAGAGCTGGCGCATGGAGATGATGACTCCCGAACGACAACTTGTGAGCCCGTTCTTTCTCGGCGGCGAAGTCATTCAGGTTTCCTTTCCCACTAACACGATGGCCCACGAGCAGAAGATGATGAGCATGCGGGGCAACAACATCCATTTTTCGCGCGCGACCGTGTTTCACGAGCTAATCCCGGGCCATCATCTCCAGGGCTTCATGGCCGCACGCAACAAGCCGTATCGCGCGATTTTTGGTACGCCGTTTTGGACCGAAGGCAACGCGCTCTACTGGGAGCTCCTGCTGTGGGATCTGAATTTCGCAAAAACTCCGGAGAATCGTATCGGAATGCTTTTCTGGCGTATGCACCGCTGTGCGCGCATTATCTTTTCACTGAGTTTTCATCTCGAGAGGATGACGCCGCAGGAGTGCATCGATCTGCTGGTAAACAAAGTCGGACACGAACGCGATAACGCGACTGCCGAGGTGCGGCGCTCGCTCGACGGCAGTTATGGTCCACTCTACCAAATCGCTTATCTGATCGGTGGTCTACAGCAGTATGCGATGTACAAGGATCTGGTCCGTACAGGTAAGATGACGGCCAGGGCTTATAATGACGCGTTGTTGAAGGAGAACCGGATTCCGATCGAGATGTTGCGTGCGGCGATCACGAATCAGAAGCTGACGCGCGACTTCGTGACGAATTGGAAGTTTTACGGCCCAAACCCGGCGGCGGGTGCGCAAAATGAGTAAAGATTATTTTGTGCGTTTTTGTGGCTAATACAAATGCGGTATTCTCTGCGCAACCTCTGTGTTCTCTAGGTTTCCATGATGCATTTTGCGCCTGCCACAGCGTTAAAACCACAGAGACTGAAAGAACACAGAGGTTGCACAGAGAAGTGCACGGACGGACTACTTGCGATATTGAAGTCTCAGCTTCACAAACAACGGTTCGGTATGTGTAATGCTCGGTTTGTAGAAGACTAACTGCGGCGCTGGCGCACTGGCAGTTAACGCTCGCGTACCAGAGTCCTTCTCTTCTTTGGTCCAGGCTTGGCCTGCCGTTGACATTTCAAGTCTGCCGACACTCGAGCCCCACTGCCTTTCCCACTGGGCCACTTCCGCATCCGGAAGCTTCTGCGCTTTGTCTGTAATCTCTATTCCTTTGAGCGGCAGCGGGCTCACGATCACGCTCACCACTTCCGCCACGTGATCGGGTCTGCTCTTCTTCATCGTGAAGTACGGCGGATTATCGTCCTGTGCGGGAATTTCGAGCAGCCGCCCAACCGCTACTTCATTGTCGCCACCCACGGTGCGCTTCGTAGGGAAGATCAAATAAGGCTCGCCCACAGTTCCATCGGCGTATTGTTCTCGATTGATAACGTACAGGTAACCCGAACGGACTGCTTCGACGCTGATTCGCAATCGATCACCCTGAAGCAGTTTTGTATTTGGCGAGATCCGTTCCGGCAACCACTCTTTTGTCGATTCATCGTCGTGGACAATCAATCGCTCGCCTGAGTCGTATCGCTTTGCCGGACGGAGGCGCCAGATCGTGACGCCAACAACGGTGTCGGGTGCCACGTTCTCAACCGGAACGTTCGGCGTCGCGACGCGATAGGTCGAGCGACGCTTCGAAGGCTTCCGCGGGTTCGCGATAAAAGCCGTGTCCCAGAGTTTCCGCGTCATTTCGTCGGCCTTCTGGGCCATGACCGGATACTGCGGCTCGACCAGGCAACAGGCCATCGCCACCAGGATCAGCATTAATAAGCCAACGATTACTCTCATAATTACCCTCTCGAACTATTAACGCGAGAACTTTTTGGGAAAACCACCACGCCCGAGCCGCAAAATGTTTACTTCCACTCCCCTTGCATCACAAACGGAGCCCAAAAATAAGGAGATTGCCATTGGCGCGTCCGTAACATCTCAATCTGCGCCGCCCGCAGCGCCGCCGCCGGGGTCTTGTTGCTTCTTAATATTCCGACATAAAGACGCTGCATTAACGAGGCTGTCGCCTTGTCGTTAACGTTCCAAAGGCTCACAATGACACGACGCGCCCCGGCATACATGAACCCGCGCGGAAGGCCCTCCAGTCCTTCACCAGTCACGGCTTTTCCAAGACCCGTTTCACACGCGCTCAGCACCACGAGCTCCGCCGGTAATTTGAGGTTGTAAATATCGTGTGTGCGCAGGAATCCGTCCTGAGGATTACCTTGCTCGTCGACCAGGGACAGTACGATGGCGGACAATCCAGCTCGTGTCGTGTCGAGATAACCGTGCGTCGCGAAATGCACGTAACGATATTTACTCAACTCGTCGCTCGTTGCGATCGCGCGGTTGGCCCTGAAGTCGACGGCTTTCATGCTGGCGCCGCGAGGCGCTACAGCTAGAATCTGATCCGCCTCCGATCTGGTAAATGGCAATCGCGGAATCGAGAGCTGGCCGTTTCCCGTTCCTGGCAGATGCTCGATTCTTCGCGTCGAACCATCCGCTGTCTCCGCGGCGTCGCCTCTGAACCGCGCGTCATTCATCGAGAACACCGGATCGGCGATCACAGCCACAGCCTTTGGCGCCGGAGTACGATTGGCGAAACTCTGACGTTGAATCGCGAACGCTGAAGCTGATTGCAAACTAATAATCTCGTGATCGAGGATCACGGGACGGTTCGCTGCAAGCGGCAATGCAGCAAACGGTACATACTGCAAAGCACCGTCAGCAACGATCACCAGACGTTTCGTTCCAAACTCGCCGCTCGCAGGCGCAAGTATCATCCGGCTCAACTCTGCCGACACCTTCTCAAATGACGCATCGGCACCAGCGATTCGCGCTCTACGCTGCTCGGGTGTTTCGAGCGATTGAACAACACTGCGAGCGGAGAGCGACTCCGCTGTCGCTCTCGCGACCTTTTCGATGTCTGCTCCCTTCGGCAGCTCAAAAGCTTTTAAGGAATCCGGCGTTACCGCCCACAAGTAACTTCGTGTTTCGCCGAGAGAGTATTCGAGCAACAGCGTGTCGCGGTCCAACTGCTGTTGGATCTCTTTCAGACCGAGCGGCTGAGGTTGAATCAAGGCTGAATACTGCGGGCTGCTCTTGCGAATCGCCGCTTGCACCTGTTGATACTCACCTTCAAGCGCGTTGAGTTCTCTCCCGAGCGTGGCAATCTCGTCCGCGCTTCCCTTGCGTATCTTGAGCTGCAACTCGCGTTGCGCCTTCGCATTCATCACGCGTTTGAGGTCGCGCTCCTTCTCGATCAAGGCAGGGTCGGTTCCCTGATGGATATCGATCGGCGCTTCACTCAATTTCTCGAGCAGACTGCGAGCACGGCCACGCTCACTGACACTCAACGCTTCTGCATCGAATCCCTGTGTCGGGTTTTTGGCGTGCTGCTGCATCAGGACGTCGATGTAAAGCTCGTAAGCCTTTTCCATCGTCGCGCGATAAGAGGCACGCATTTGCAAACTGCCTGAACGAGCGCGCACTGTTTCGATCATGGCAACCGACTCTGCGATATTTTTGCGCGCGTCCGCGAGGTTCCCCTTTTTCTGTTCAGCACGCGCGATGCCCTGCAATGCGATCGCTGCATTACTTAAGTCGCCGATGCTGCGCAGTATTGAAAGGGACTGTGTAAAAGGCTCGAGTGCCTTGTCAGGCTGATTGAGATGATCGTAGGTCTCGCCGAGGTTTATGAGTGCGACCGCTTCGCGACGCACGTTTCCGGTAGCTTTTTGAATTTCAGCAGCCTGACGATGATACTCGAGAGCCTTTTCGTGCTGGTCCTGTGCTGCATAGGCGATGCCGATCTCATCCAGTGTCTCAGCTTCGTTCGCGCGATTGCCCGTCTGTCGCTGAATCGCCTGTGCCTCATTGTAATGGGCAAACGCTTTTTCAAACTCACCCAGGCGCCGGTAGGTGCGGCCGAGGTTGAGGAGCGTATAAGCCTCAGAATTCTTGTTTCCACTGGCGCGAAGCAGCGGAAGCGCCTGCTGAAGGTAGTCAAGCGCTCTTTGATATTCACCTGATTGGTAATACGCAATGCCAATGTTGTTAAGCGTAAGTGCCTCGTTTTGCGCACTGCCGACCGACCTGAAAACCGCCAGCGCCTGAGTGTAGAATTCCAACGCTTTCTGCCAATCCGCAACGTCGTTGTAAATCTTGCCGATATTATTGAGCGCGCCCCCTTCCGCAAATCGTAAGTCGTTTTCTCGCGCCAGTTTCAGTGACCGGTGAAAGTGATCCAACGCTTTGCCGACATCGCCAAGAATGTCGAGCATCCCGCCTACAAAGGTTTCGGTTGAGGCTTCGAGTTTCTGATTTTTGAGAGAAACAGCGATTGCCAATGTCTCGTTGAAATACTCGAGCGCGTTGCGAACTTCGTTCAACTGGAAATGTGTTATACCGATCGACAACAGCGTTAGGGCTCGACGATAAGTGTCGCCGGCCTCCGAAAATAGCGACAGCGCGCGTTGATACTTCTCGATCGCGGCACGCCTTGCTTGAACAGTTTGCTGCGCTCGTATTTTTCTCGCTTCGTCAAACGCTAATTGGGCGGCTGCGTGGCCCTTGTCAATTTCGGTCGCTTCACGCAACGCAATAATCTGTATCTGATAACGGCCCGCCGGAGCGCTGCTACTTGGCGAACGCACGTCGACGCGGTATTCACCAGACACAGACGCTACTAACAGAATGGGTTCCGGTCCCCACCTGTCATTGGGGCTATCGCTCTCAGTGAGTTGCTTGCCGTCAGGTCCAAAAATGGACGTGACCAGATCGATATTTTCCTGTTCCGCCTGGGCGTTTAGAAATTCGCCGGCCGTGAGCTGGATTCGATATGAATGAGTCTCGCCTCCCTTCAGCTCGCGTTGCACAGGAGCGAGCACTGGCAGATCGTTTACCGTTTGGCCCAAGGCCGGAAAGACACAGATCATTCCGGCGACCACGATCTGAACCAAAGGATGAAGGAGTTTCTTCTTCATAAACGTTGAGAGCATCAGCCTCTCCAAATGCCGAGCGGGGTGGCCGCAGCGGGCCACCCCTACAATCTCAGTTCAACCTGCTGCACTTACGCAGAAGCGGCCGACGCATCTTCCTCGGACTCATCTTCCACGGGCTCGTCTTCCCTGGTTCCTCCCGCCTGGGCCACGAAGGTTCCGTCGTCTTGCGAAAAATCATTAGGGTTGGACCAATTTCCCATCCCGGCATGTCCAATGAAAAAGCCAGTAACCGTCCAGTTGACGCCACCGTACGTGAACGTGAAACTCGTGGTGGTACCGCCGCCTGACAGTGTGGCGGGGACAGTCGGTATCAACGTGTTGGGTTGGTTATTAACCGTCCCGAAAAGCTGGAATTGGCCGGAATCCTTGGCAGTCTCCAGGAAGTAAAGACTTTTCAGCTGGTTTTGTTCAGTTGAGTTTCCTCCGGTTACGGTCTTGATGTTTATATGTTGCGGCATCGTTTTTCTCCTTTGGGGTACTTGCTCGTTTTGACACAACCAAAAAAGCTTGTGCTCTGGGCTTGCGACGTCCGCTGCCCTGGACAAGGCTCGCGGCGTCACTCTTCTCAACTATTTACGCGAGAATTTATTGGAGAAATCACCAACTCAATAGCCACTAGCAGCGGAAGCCTCTTCCTCGAGAGTTCCTCCTGCCTGGGCCGTGAAAGTCCCATCGTCGTTGTCTATTTGAACACCGTTAGTCCAATTACCTTTCGCCACCTCATGATCGATCGCGAAATTGGTAACGTTCCAGACGACTCCCGGCATCTCCTTCAGCTCAAATGAGAAATCCGTGTTATCAGCCAAAACCTTTGGGTTCGTTGGTATCTGCTGGCCATTGGGAGAGTAGAACAGATACGTGTCGTTGACGGTGGTGCCCTCGAAGTAATTACGCTTTAGAGCCTCGTGATCCTGAGGACGTCCTCCATTAACGGTGTCAATCTTTATCTTTTTAGGGTCGCTCATAAGCCTCCTATCTGTGTGTGGGTTAAGTGTCTCTGGGCTAGCGGACGTGGCTCACACCTTCAACAAGGCCGCGCCGCGCCGCACTGTTTTCAAAAATTAACGCGAGAACTTTTCGAGAAAACCACCGTGTCCGGCTGGGTCGTCCGGAAAAGTGTTTACCGCGACAAAGAGAGGGAAATGCTTAAGTTTTCGGAAAGCCGACTAACTTAGACGTTTCTGATTGGCGGAATCATACACGATTGGAAGTGACGCCACAAAGACGCACACAAGGTCAATGGTGTTCGAGTTTGACGGGGTAGACGAGTAACTTGCCGGGGATCTTTACGGTCGTTTGCGTGCTGTCCTTTTCCATGGTTGGTTTTTGAGTAGAGTTGGTGTTGAGGAAGTTCTGAACTACCAGATTTCGGGCCGGATCAGTGATAAGCCCTCGGGTTCGAGTCGCTGCAAATTCTCTAACAGCCTCCAGCTCCGGGATTGCATCTTCGGAAAACACCAGCCAGAGCATTTCCGTCCCCTGCTCCTTGTCGAACTGAAACCACGTCTTCTCAGGGATTTGGACCTCCTGGTCCGCCGGTAACAGCGAAGAACCCTTGTTTGCACTCGATGATGGAAAAAGGGTAACGAATTGAGTTTGCGCAGACGCTGATACCGGTCCTTCACTTAGAACGTACAGGTGACCCGGCTGCGGGCTGCGAAAGTTCATTCGAATCTGGTAGTCCGCCTCGAAGATCATCTCGCCCGCTACGGTAAATGGATCGTCGTAGGGCTTGTTGTCTCTGAACTTTTGCACGGTGATCCAGTACGCCAGTGTGCGCTGCTCGACGGGAGCCGGAGCTGGAGAAGTTACCACCTGATTCGTACGGGTCCGCGAAGCGCGCCAGATGTTTACGGCAAAGATTGCAGCAGTCACGACCGCCATTGCGATCAACGCAATCACCAGCACACGCTTCTGCTGTGGTCCACGATCTGCTGCATCATTCGTGACAGCAACTCTCAGCGTATCGGTCGACGACGTGCGATTGATTTCAGCTTCAACCTCAAGCCGCTTCTTCAACGTCCTGAGATCGATCAGCATGTCGTTCGCGGTTTGATACCGCTCGGCGGGATTTTTCGCGAGCGCCTTGGCGACGATTCGCTGTAATTCCGCCGGCGCCTTGCGCTTCCTGAACTGCGTCAACGGCACCGGATCTTTCTCGAGAATCTGCACGATCGTATGGCTTAGCGTCGCGCCTTTGAACGGCACCAGCCCGGCAACCATTTCGTAAATCATAACCCCGGTGCTCCAAATGTCTGTGCGTTCGTCGACCGCATGCGCCTGCGTCTGCTCGGGCGACATGTAGTTGACTGTACCCATCACCGTGTGCGGAGCAGTCTTGAATTCAGTCGCAGCTTCGAGTTCGGAGTACTGGTCCGACAACATCGACTGCTTCCGTTCCGCCACTTTAGCCAAACCAAAATCGAGCACTTTAACCACACTATCGCGCCGCCGGATCATCACGTTCTCCGGCTTAATGTCACGATGAACAATGCGAGCATCGTGAGCCGCATCGAGGGCGGCAAGCACCTGGATTGCAATATCGATGACTTCGGCGATTTCGAGTTTTCTCGCGCGCAGAGAGTCGCGCAGCGTTTCACCGTCGATGAACTCGGTCGCGAGAAACGTCAACCCCTCGATTTCGCCAAATTCGAAGATAGTGAGAATGTTGGGCTGGTTAAGCGACGATGCAATTTTTGCCTCCTGGCGAAAGCGTTGCATTCGTCGCTTGTCTGAAGCGATGTCCTCCGAGAGCACCTTCAGCGCGACCGTTCGACCGAGACGCGAATCTTTAGCCTGATAAACTTCACCCATTCCTCCCGTGCCGAGAGTGTCCAGGACAACATACGAACCGAGGTGTTGACCCTTGCTGAGCCTGGGACGCTGCTCGTTAAGTTCATCTTCACCAACCAGCAACTCAGCGTTCTCTTCCGCGGCAACGCCCTCTATAAACTTGTCATCGCTCGCCTTCTTGTGCGAGTCGATCAGCTTCTCGACCTCTTCCCGCAAAGATTCATCGACGCCACACTGATTCTTGACGTAGTCGGCTCGCGCTTCACTATCGAGCGAGATTGCCAACTTGAATATGCGACTGATCTGTTGCCAGCGTTCGGGCGTCAACTAGCTGCGCTCCCGGTTAGTTGTTGATGGAGCCACGCGCGCGCCAGGTTCCAATCGCGAGTCACCGTGTTTTCAGATACCTTCAACACACCAGCGATTTCTTCGTTACTCAATCCGCCGAAGTACCGCAACTCGACGACGTGGCAACGTCGTGGATCCATCTTCGCCAGGATCTTGAGTGCTTCGTCCAGACGGATTATTTCCGCACTCTTCTCGGCCGCGACTATTGCAACTTCTTCCAGCGACACCTGCTGTGCTCCGCCGCCGCGCTTTGCATAAGCGTGGCGCCGCGCGTGATCGATTAAGATTCGTCGCATTATCTGGGCCGAGATGGCGAAGAAGTGCGAACGATTGGCCCAGTGAACATTTCTTTGATCGACGAGGCGAACGTAGGCTTCATTAATGAGGGCAGTGGTTTGTAGTGTGTGACCTTTTCGCTCGCGGCTCATGTAGCGGCGCGCGAGCTTGTGGAGCTCTTCGTAGACGAGTGGGTATAGCTCGTCGAGTGCGGATTGATTCCCGTCGCTCCACTCGGCGAGCAGTTGAGTGATTTCATGCTGAGGCGTTTTCTGTGTCAATCGGGGAACAGCTATACGGATGCTTCAAACTGGGTGATTTCACCGGGTTTTCGAAGCATCTTGTTTACTTCACCAACGTGGAGTTCTTCTTCCGCAATCATTCGTCGCGCGTAATCTTCAAGCAAGATCGAACGGTCGCGGACCAGCACGAACAACTGCCTGTACAGCGTTAGTCCGGTGTTCTCGGCTTCGAGCGACTCGACGAGAATGTCGTGTATTCCGTGCTTGTGTGTTTCGAGCAGTGCGCCGATCTTCAGCGACGGATGTTCACCAAAATGCGTCACGAGCTCTCCGGCTTCGGTTGCGTGCGCGAGACACGTAGTCGCTTCGTTGCGCAGCCAGCTAACGATCGGAATTCTATTGTGACCAAAGACCATCATCGAGTAGTGAGTGTACCGAACAACCCCAGCCAGCTCGGCCTCCAAAATCTGATTCAAGAGCTTCACAGCCGCCGCTTTATCGAATCTTTCCTCAGACATATTCTCCTCCGTTCGAAGTCAGGAATCACTGTTGGACCGGGTCAGTACCGTAACGCGGTAGCGTCGGGTCAGAGCATGGCCTCTGTACCGTAGAATATCGTAAAGCGACACCGACCCGACGCTACCGCGTTACGGTACTGACCCCGTCCAACTGCGGCCAGCACTTCGTCAGAAGCGCAATGAGAGACAGCTTAAACCACCGTCCATCTTTTGAAATTCCGACATATCGAGCGCGATCGTTTGGTGACCCAAATCCTCCAGTTGCTTCTTCGCCGTGTCAAACCCGGCGGCTACGAGGACCTTGCCGTTCACCGCGATACAGTTTGCCGCGTACTGTTCGCTCGAGCTCACGTACACCCGTTCGTAACGGCAGAATTCTTCGTGCTGTGCAAACGTCTCGACTATCAACAGGCGTTCGCCAATGTATGCCAGGCCGCTCTTCAGATGAAGGATATTACTGGCCCCGCGCATGTCTATCAAACGCGAAGTGTAGCCGACAGAGTCAAGCCAGCGGGCGAGCTGATTGGCGCCCTCCTCGTTCGTGCGATTGGAGACGCCTATTAGAAAGTGATCTCCAGTCTGGCAAACATCGCCGCCATCGACCGTGCCGGGTTCGCAAATCGAATGTAAATCCTTGTAATAACGGCGCAAGACCGGCTCGATGGCATCGATCTCGCCGCGCCTGCTTTGGGCCCCAGGACGCGTAATGATCGCACCGCGCTCAGTCAGTACCGCTGTGTCTTCAATAAACGTCGAATCAGGATGCTTTTCATCCGGCGGTAGCTCGACAAGCTCAAGACCGCACGATTCAAGCGCCTGACAGTAGGCCCGATGCTGTTCGAGGGCGCGCTCCAACTCAGGTGGTCCTAAATCGACGCTGGTCAAGCCGGCAGCGAAACGCGAACACGGTGCCCTTACAATCGCTTTGGTGAACATTTTCAGGGACATGATTTACATCCCGTAAATCCTGTCTAACTGACTCGGCCCATCAGTTTCTTAATCGAGGGCGTCAACAAAGCAAGGATCACTGCCGCTATCAACAATCCGATCGCGATCCCACCGTACAATTTCGTCAGTTGCCACGAATTGTTCGCTACGAAAAATCCTGACAAGTATCCAGCAAGCTTGCTACCAAACGACGAGGCCAGGAACCAGACACCCATCATGATCCCGACCAGCTTCACCGGTGCTAACTTGGTAACCGTGCTGAGTCCCACCGGGCTCAGACACATCTCGCCACATACTTCCAGGAAGTAGAGCCCGACCAACCAGAGTGGACTGATCTTGCCGTACGCCGTCAGCATCGACGCCGGAATCATCAGCAAGTACGCAAGGCCGATGAATAACAATCCCAACGTGAACTTTACCGGACTCGACGGTTGGCGGTCCTTCAAAGTCACCCACACGTACGAAAAGATCGGCGCCAGCAGGATCACAAACAACGGCGTACATGATTGCAGGTAGCTCGATGGAAATCCGATTCCAAACATTTCGGTTCGCACGAGCTCTTTCGCAAAGAGGTTCAAGCTCGCGCCTTTCTGCTCGTACGCGGCCCAGAACAACATCGTGAACAGGAAAAAGATGAAGATCGCCGCGATGCGTTTCCAATCAGCGGCGGTCAGCGGTTGGTTCGCAGCCGCTTCGCTAACCGTGGCCGCCAACTTCTTTCGGATCCGGTTGCCCACGTTCGCGAGCCACCTGCCGAAGAGTACGAAGATGATCAATCCGAGAATCATTCCGACGCCGGCTGCGCCGAAGCCCCAGTGCCAACTCTTCGTCGGGTCAAACCCATTGTTTACGAGAGTCCGTTTGAAACTGTCGCTCTGGGCAAGGTAACCGCAAACGAGCGGCGCCAGAACCGCTCCAATATTTATTCCCATGTAAAAGAGTGAGAAACCGCTGTCGCGCCGTTGGTCGTTGTCGCGGTAAAGACCTCCGACCATCGCGCTGATGTTTGGTTTGAGTAAACCTGTACCGAGCGCGATCAAGACCATCCCGAGGTAGAACGTGGTCATGGAATGGAAGATCATCGAGAAGTGGCCGGCGGCGATGACGAGTCCACCAAGAAAGACCGCGAGGCGAGCACCGAGGAGATAGTCCGCGGCGAGTCCGCCGGGCAGCGCGGTTAAGTAGACGGCCATCGTGTAGGTGCCATAAATGGAGGCTGCGCTCTTCACATCGAACCCCAAACCACCCTGCGCCGGCGGCGCCACCATATAAAGGACAAGAATGGCGCGCATGCCGTAATAGCTGAAGCGCTCCCAAAGCTCTGTAAAGAAGAGCGGTCCGAGACCTTTCGGATGCCCAAAGAATCCGGAATCAAGTTGATCTGGACGTGCCGCTTCGACGTCGGAGGTCAGCGTTTGTTGGCTCATATGTGCGCGGCACTATATCTCGCAAAGGCGCGAAGACGCAAAGACTTACCTTCTTCTTCGCGCCGTTGCGCCTTTGCGAGGGAAAACCATTTCCCCTCCTCCGACATCTGATCTCACAACTACTCTCCCGTAACGCAGCATAAATCCGAAGTCCATCATGAAAAGACTTATAGCCGTACTGTTTTTGACTGTCTTGTTTCTCCCCTTGAACCTGTACGCGCAGTCGGGACGCAAAACAACCGAGCAAAAACCCGACAAAGGTCAGGCGTCAAAGCCCGCCGAGACGAGCGACGGCATCACTGATCGCATCGCATCGCCCGAAGGTGAAACCATCGAAGGCGACGTCATTCGCTTCGACACGGCTTTGGTAACCGTGCCCGTTACTGTTCAGGATCGTTACGGCCGCTACGTTCCCGTTCTTCGTCGTGAGAATTTCCGCATCATGGAAGACGGCGTCGAACAAAAAATCGCGTACTTCGCCACGTCCGACTCGCCTTTCAGTGTCGTCTTAGTGCTCGACACCAGCGGTTCGACGCGTCTGCGCCTCGACGACATTCAACACGCAGCGATCAACTTCGTCGGCAAACTGAAGGACACGGACAGCGTGATGGTGATGTCGTTTGACGATCGCATTAACGTCTTGTGTGACCCGACTACCGATCGAGACGTGATCACAAGAGCCATTCGCAAAACGCGCACCGGCGGAGGCACGCGTCTCTACGACGCAGTCGACGAGATTCTGACAAAACAACTGAAAACCATGTCGGGGCGCAAAGCGGTGGTGCTTTTCACCGACGGGGTTGATACGACGAGCCGTCGTGCGACGTATGAGAGTACGATGCGTTTGGCAGAAGAGTCCGAAGCCGCGATTTACTCGGTTGACTACGACACTTCTGGTGTTTTTGGTATGGGAATGCCGGGGCCGGGTCGTCGCGGAACTATCTCAGGCTGGCCGTTTCCTCGACCTGGAATTCCGGGCAGCACCGGCGGAACGTCCGGAGATTACAGACAGGCAGTTGCATACTTGAAAGCACTCTCGGACAAGACGGGCGGCCGCTTCTACGATGGCGACTCATTATTCGGAATTGCCCAGGCATTCACGTGGATCGCAGAGGAACTCGGACGGCAGTACAGTATCGGGTATTACCCTTCGAAACCCGGTCAGAATGGAGAAAGGCGACAGATAAAGGTAAGCGTGACTGAAGCGGATTTAGTGGTGAAGGCTCGCGATAGTTATATCTATTCCGACAAGGGCCACAAATTAACGCAGATGAATTCACGGATGAGTCCGTAATCATCCTTTTCATCTGTGGCTTTCAGGCCTGGTAAAAGAACTTACCCTGCATCTGCCAGCTTCCGAGGTTGAATCTTCGCTGGGCGCCGCAGTTCAGACAGGTTCTGTACGCCCGGCCTTCGCGTGAAAACGGACGGCTCAGGTCCCCGTGCCAACAACCAAATACTCGCGCCATAATATTGGTGATTTTTCCAGTTAATGCCTGCATGATAATTACCTTTCAATCGCTCGGAAATACCCTTCAAAATAGCAACGCGCAAAGGACCGGCAATTTGGGTCACTCAAAAGCTACCGCGCTCGGGTCTGTTACCTTATACTAATGGTCTTTAAAGCATAGGATGCCGGAGAGTTAACGATTGAGTCAGCACCCCGCAGATAACGTCACACGTTTACTAATCGAGCTCTCGAACGGAGATCGAGGCGCGGTTGATCTTTTACTACCTGTCATCTACGATGAACTGCGAAAGCTCGCGGCGAATTATCTGAGGCGCGAACGACCAGATCACACCCTGCAACCGACTGCTCTGGTTCATGAGGCTTATCTACGACTCATCGACCAGACGAGGGTGAACTGGCAGAACCGCGCTCACTTCTTCGGCGTTGCCGCACAGATAATGCGCCGGCTGCTTGTGGATCATGCGCGCAAGCACAATGCGGAAAAGCGTGGCCAGGATTTTCAAAAGCTCTCCCTGGATGAAAACATTGATCGTGCCGTCGAACGGAGCGCGGAACTCATCGCGCTCGACGACGCCCTTAAAACACTAGCAACATTCGACAAACAAAAGGCGCGTATGGTTGAGTTACGTTATTTCGGCGGCCTCTCCATCGAAGAGACAGCGGACGTTCTGGGCGTCACTCCCACAACAATCAAACGTCATTGGCGAATCGCCAAAGCGTGGCTCCATGGTGAAATGCAAAGAAATTGTTAATGCACGCAGCAAGTCCAAACCTACAATCAAAAACCTATTTGTCATTTGTCATTTGACATTTGTCATTTGCTATTGAAGACGATGTCGATACTCAGGTTCCAAATGACAAATGAGAAATGTCAAATGACAAATGACAAATGATTTGTTTATAGCGTAATGACCCCTGAACGCTGGCAACAAGTGGAAGAAATCTTCCAGGCTGCGCTCGATCTGACACCCGAAGATCGACCGCGCTACGTGTCAGAGGTCTGCGCGAACGATACCGCGCTCCAGCGCGACGTCGAGTCGCTGTTGTCGCAATACGACAGCGCCGGGGAACTTTTGGAAGAACCAGTGTACGGAAATACAGAAATGAGCGCGCTCGAATCGTTCGTCGAGGAGAAGGACCCGATGATCGGGCGCCGCCTCGGCTCGTATCGAATCGAGCGAGAAATCGGACGCGGGGGTATGGGCGCGGTCTATGAAGCATCGCGCGCCGATAATGAGTTCAACAAGCGGGCGGCGATCAAGTTGGTGAAGCGCGGTATGGATACCGACTTCATCCTCCGTCGCTTTCGTAAAGAGCGACAGATACTCGCAGCCCTCGATCATCCACACATCGCAGGGCTCCTCGATGGCGGAACTACCGAAGACGGTCTGCCTTACTTCGTGATGGAGTTTATCGAGGGCCAGCCACTTTACAATTACTGCGACAACAATCAACTCAACATCAGCGAACGCCTGAAACTCTTTCGCTCGATCTGCGACGCGGTTCATTACGCACACCAGAAGCAGGTCGTACATCGCGACATAAAACCTTCAAACGTGCTCGTAACTTCCGCGGGCACGCCGAAACTGCTCGACTTCGGAATCGCCAAGTTGCTCAACCCGCAACTCGCGGGCGACATCACTCACGACCCGACAGCAACGGCGATGCGTTTGATGACTCCCGAATACGCCTCGCCGGAACAAGTTCAGGGTGCACCGACAACGCCGACCACCGACGTCTATTCGCTCGGCGTGTTGCTGTACGAATTGCTCACCGGTCATCGTCCGTATCGTTTGGTGAATCGGGCGCCACACGAGATCGCGCGTGTCATCTGTGAAGAAGCACCGGCGCCGCCGAGCGTCATCATCACGCGCGCGGAAGATCTGTTGCCGAGTCTTTACAGTGGCGACGAAGCCACAACGCTCCGGCAGCTCTACACGACGCGAGGCACCACTCTCGAGTTGCTCCGCCGCGCCTTGTCAGGCGATCTCGACAATATCGTGATGCAGGCGCTGCGTAAGGAACCGGAGTGGCGCTATCAAACCGCTGCTGACCTGCGCGACGACATCACGCGTTATCTCGAAGGCCGCCCGATCTCGGATCTGCCTGACCCGCCACACATCAACCTCGCTCGCCCCGATGCGTCCAGCGAGAATTCATTGGCTGTGCTGCCGATGAAGCTGATGGACATCAATCAACAGGAGACTGGTCCAGACTACCTCGGCACAGGTTTGGCCGATGCTCTAATCACAAGACTCAGTGCGATACGCACGTTTGCTGTTAGACCAACCAGCAGCGTTCTGCGTTACGGAACTGATGCGGATCCGCTGCGCGCCGGGCGCGAGCTCGGGGTTGCTTTTGTTCTCGACGGCAGGATCAGACGCGCGGCCGAACGTATCCGCGTGACGGTTCAGTTGCTCAACGTACGGGATGAGACCACGGCGTGGGCCGGACAGTTTGACGAGCAGTTTACAGACGTTCTCAATCTCGAAGACGTGATCTCTTCGCACGTTGCAGAAGCGATCGTGCCACACCTGACGGTAGACCAGCGTCTGCGCCTGGCCAAGCGCGGCACCGACAACCCACAGGCGCACGAGGCTTATTTGCGCGGCCGTTATTACTGGAACACGTTCACAGAAGAGGGATTTGCCAGAGCAATCGTGTGCTTCCAGCAAGCCATCGCGCTCGATCCGAAGTACTCGTTGGCGTACGCGGGGGTCGCGAACTATCACAATTGGCTCGGCGTCTTCAGCGTCATGCCTTTTGTCGAATGTGCGGCTGCTGCTTACGAGGCTGCTTCCACCGCGGTTGACATCGATCCGCACCTGGCAGAGGCGCACACCGCGCTGGGCCAGGCGATTCTCTTCCGCGACTTTGCATGGGCCAGCGCCGAACATCACCTCGTCCGCGCTATCGAGCTCGACCCGAATTACGCACCGGCTCACACGCTGTACGCGATGCAACTGGTGAAGGAAGGTCGTTTTACCGAAGCACTCCGTGAGGCTCACATCGGCCGGGATCTCGATCCGCTGGCGATAATTTCTCGGTTCGCGGTGGTCTGGTGTTCTTATCACGCGCGCCGTTTTGATGAAGCTTATCGGTTCGCGAGTTCCACGCTCGAGAACGAACCAAACAACTTGCTGATGCTGTATGGCGCGAGCTTTGTGCTCAGCGCGATGGGACGGCACGAGGAAGCGATTCACGCGGGCGAAAGAGTCGTCGAGTTGATGGGTAAGGCTTCGCACACCTTGTCGCGGCTCAGCTCCGCATACGCCGCGGCAGGAAACATGGAAGCCGCACAAAAGACGCTTGACGAGATCGAAGCGATCTCCGAAAGACGCTACGTCTCGCCTTATCACCTTGCGGTTGCCAATTGCGCGCTGGGAAGAAAAGAGGAAGCGCTCGACCTCCTTGAAAAGGCTTACGACACGGGAGACGCGCGCGTCCTTTGGCTCGGGGTGGAACCGGAGCTTGATCCACTGCACGGTCATCCACGCTTTAACGATCTGCTGCGCAGGTTGGACCATCGTCTCGCAGCGCTGCCCGCGATCTCTGGTCAATTACTTGCGGATCAGGAATCGATCGCGGTGCTTCCGTTCAGGATTGTTGGTCCAAAAGGCGAAAACACCGGCGACGAGTATCTCGGTATCGGACTGACCGACGCGCTGATCACTCGTCTCAGCAACGTGCAACGACTCGTGGTTCGTCCGACCAGCAGCGTGCTGCGTTACCACGGCGCCGCAATCGATCCGCTGATCGCTGGCCGTGACCTCGGTATCGATTACGTTATCGACGGCAGCATCAGACGAATCGCTGGGCGCATTCGCGTGACTGCGCAATTGCTCAGCGTCAGCGAAGGCATAACGCGCTGGGCCGAACAATTCGACGAAGACTCAACGGACGTGCTCCAGATCGAGGATTCGATTTCGGAAAAAGTCGCGTCGGCACTGTTGCCTAAACTGACGCGCGACGAGCAACGGCAGTTGTTGAAACGCGGTACGGACAGTTCCGAAGCTTTCGAATCATATCTCCGTGGACGCTACTACTGGAACTCCTACACGGAAGTCGGCCTGGCGAAGGCGCTCGAGTGTTACAAACAGGCGATCAAGCTGGATCCTGACTACGCGCTCGCTTACACCGGAATCGCCGACTACTACAACTGGCTCGGCGTCTTCGGTATCAGACCTTTCGCAGAAACGTCCGCAGCCGCCAAACAAAATGCGGCCAAAGCAGTCGAGCTCGATCCCGCTTCTGCTGAGGCTTACAGCGCGCTTGGCTTTGCAACCGTTTGTCATGACTTCGACTGGGCCGTCGCAGAAGGTCAACACCGTCGCTCGATCGAGATCAATCCAAACTACGCGACGGGCCATCACTGGTACGCCTTCCATCTCGTCATGGAAGGACGCTTCGAAGAAGGCATCGAACAGATCTTGCGCACGCGCGAACTCGATCCACTGTCGCCGAGTGTGCTGCAAGCGCTCGGGTGGTGCTATTACCATGCGCGCCGCTTTACCGAGGCCATCCAGACTTTTCAAAACATGCTCGATGCCGTGCCGGATTTTCCATACGGCCTCGTCACATTCTCCTGGGCATTGAGACACGTCGGCGAGAACGAAAGAGCAGTAAAAGCTGCGGAGAAGGCTCTGGATCTTTCCGGCGGCAGCCAGTTTTATCTCGCGGTGTTGGGCTCGACTTACGCGGCGGCAGGAAAACATTCAGAGGCGCGGGCCGTGCGCGAGCAGTTGGTGCAGATGTCGGTGCACAGCTACGTATCGCCTTATCACCTCGCGCTGATGCATCTGCATCTCGGCGAACGCGGGCGCGCGCTGGAGTTGCTGTTGAACGCACACGCGATCAGAGATGCGTGGGTGGTGTGGCTTGGCGTCGAGCCGCAGTTCGATCCGTTGCGCGGTGAACCGGCGTTTGAAGGAATTCTGCGCGAGATGCGACATCCGGCGTTGTATCGCAAGCTGGAAAAGAAGGCGGCTGCGGCAGCCGAAAAGAGGAAGAAACACAGGGCACACATCGCTCCGATCACCACGCAGATATTGATTCCCACGCCCGAGACCAAGGCTGGAGAAAACGAGGAGGCGCGCCAGCTTTACACTGCCGGCCGCTACTATTCGACACGGCGAACAGCCGAAGGTTTGCGCCAGGCAATCGAAAGGCTCGAGCGTGCAGTTGAACTCGATCCGGAGTTTGGTATCGCTCTTGCAGAACTCGCCGACTGTTATGCGTTGCTCAACTGGTATGTCGAACCGCCGCCAGTCGGAGCCTGGGAACGCGCCAAGCAATACGCGCTACGCGCCGTCGACACGGATCCGGATTTGGCCGAGGCGCATGCATCGCTCGGGTTTGTCAGGCTGCACTACGATCGCGATTGGCTCCAGGCGGAGCGCGAGTTGCGAAAAGCAATCGAACTGAGGCCGGGAAATCAGGTAGCCCATCGCTGGTATGCGTACAGCTTGTCGGCCATGGGACGTCACGACGAGGCGTACGCAGAGATTGAGCGCGCGCGACAGATCACGCCGCAATCAGCAGTGATCGCAACGGCCGTTGCGAACGTATTGTTCCTGGCAGGCAAGTTCGATGAGGCGGTGGCCCAGGCGCGCAAGTCGCTTGAACTCGATGCGGGCGCGGTTGCAGCACACACGATCCTGCGTTGGGCATACGAATTAAAAGGCATGCACAACGAAGCGATGGCTGCGTTTGAGCAGGAACGAAGCTTTGCGGGTGACACGCCAACCACGCACGCCAAACGCGCTCACGTGCTCGCCGCGACCGGAAAACGCGACGAAGCGAAGTCAATATTGACGGAGATCATCGCGAAACGAAACCAAAACTGGGTTACGGCGTATGAGATCGCGATCATCTATACGTGGCTGGATGACTTTGACAACGCGTTTCGCTGGCTCGCCCAGGCGGAGCGCGAGCATGCGGTTGGTTTCACG
>DATNCH010000113.1:0-13923 GCA_035571655.1 Pyrinomonadaceae bacterium | reverse complement strand
CTTGTTAAGTTTGGCGGCATACTGGATTTCACCCAACATGTTTTTGGCTCCCGAAGGCGCCCAATCCGGAGCCAGCGCGATCGACACACCTTCTCTGAAAGCAGTAACCACGTCCGTGGTGGTGTTATAGAGAATCATATTACTTTGCGGAGACCAGACGATGGCCGTGGCGGTTGATCGCATCTTGTCAAAATCATTTTTATCGAATGCGACACCATGGATAACGGCCGTAGTGGGAGCGAGAAACCCGCGGGCCTTAAGCAGATCAAATTCCTTGATTGATTCCGGGTCTGTCCTCTTGCCTTCGGCGACATGGATCAGGACGAGATCTAATTCTTTCGCGGCAACCTTTCGCCGCACTTCGGCGGCGGCCGCATCATTCAAATCTCGGCCGACGCCAAGAACATTTTGAACTCTTTCGTGTCCGTGCTTTGCGTAAAAGCCGGAGTCAATCTCCAGTTTCCTCACCGCGAGTCGAGACAGGCAAGCAGGAAAAGTCGTACCGAATGATCGAAGGAGGAACGTACCTGAGAACGTGGTGGTCCCGCCCGTTATTGCCTGCACTTCGGCAAACTCGACAATGTCACAATAACCCTGCGGATCATCTTGTATGTTACGAGCCGGCGTGGAGATTTCCTGCTTGTACTTGTCAAGAGAACGCCATTGATATCGGTTGTCGAACAGTTGTTTGGCGTCCCATGGTTCAAACATCGCGTACATCGGATGGTTGTGTAGATCAATAAACCCGGGAAAGATGATGTCATTGGTCTCGAGCCAGATGGCATTCTCTTCTGTTGGAAGCGTGTCTGACACAGCGCTGATTTTCTTGTGCTTGATCACGACCCATCCCTTGTTGAGAACCTTGTCCGGAGTAACCACAGTACCGCTGATAACGATCGTTCGATCCTGTGCTTGCAGGACCAGGCAGGCACAGAGAGTGACAAGACAGACAAATACAAGCCGCCATTTTTTGACTTGAATCATGTATGCTCCTCCGTTCATTCAATGGGTGGACCAGGCTGGATTTTTAGAGGCTGGATGGCGAGTGTGTAGCAGAAGCTCGTGAGTTCAGCCTTAGACGAAAACGGCTGCGACTATATGCCGAGGGGTTTTAGTCTGTCAATAATGATATTTCGGGCGTCTGGGCGCTAGACATTTATACTCGCCTCCATTTCAATCTACGTGTCGATACTGGTGGATGGATGAAGTTATGGCGCGTGGCTGGGAAAGCAAGGCGATTGCCGATCAAATCGAGGAAGAGGAATCACGCCAGCAGCAAGCTTCCAGAACTGAGACCACACCGGAACAACGAGTGCTCAAGGAGCGACTCGACTCGCTGCGGCTATCCAAGTCGAGATTGCTTCAACAACTCGAGCGCGCCACACATCCTGCACATCGCAACGTTCTGCTCAACGGGTTGAAGGCAGTTGAGAAAGAGATCGAAGAAGTTTCTGCTGAAATTCTTTAATGGAATTGTGGAAAGTAATATCCGAGCTCGAACATACGATATTCCTGGCAAATTTGAGAGGCTCACGTACGACCCGACGCTACCGCGTTACGGTACTGGCCGTATCCAACAATGATGATGTCATCAAGGTGCGGCAGAATACCTCAGCGAGTCAGTGTTAACTAACACGGATCAAAGCTATCCTGTGGCCGTCATGGATTAATGAGAGTCCCTTTACCTGATTGTTCTCAACGTTGAAAACAAGCTTTGCTCCGGCCATCGCAACTGGCCGGAAGGTGACCTGGTCCAACGGCCAAAGGCTCATCGGTTGCTCTCCCGCAGGCGTGGCGAACAGCCTCCCGTCCCTGACTGTAATCTCCGCTGAGATCCCGTGCTCACCTTTGTAGAAGCCCGCGTACGATTCGAGTGTTTGAAGATCTACGTACGGTGGCGGTTGTGCGCCTGTGTCAGTTAGCAACCTGATGATTGTCTCGTTTTCTTTGCTCGTTGCGAAAGCGAGCGCGACGTTGAGTGTTTCAGAATCGACGCGGCCAGTGTCGACGGCTCTTTTGACGCGTTCCTCATCCGATTCGTAGACGCCGCCCATCAGGATCGCAAACACGCTCTCCTCGCCGAACGTGATCCAGAAACGATTCAAGTCGCGGATGATCAGCTCGTGCATTCCGTAGAACGTATCGTGCGGCTTTTCAACAACGTCAACGCTGTCTTTCAGTCGTTCGTAAAGCTCGTCGACATTGTCGGTATAGACGTAGAGATCCACTTCGCGCCGGCGACTATCGCTCGTTTCGCCGTCGGTGTTGAACATGACTTCCGTCGCGTCGCCAAACGATACGATGGCAAAGCTGAAGTTATCGCCAGTTTCATCTGCATATGTTGCTTTGATTGTGAAGCCGATTTTCTCGTACCAGGCGACGGTGGCGCGCACGTCCGGGACGTGGATCATCGGGACGACTTTTTTAGACAGGGGGTTCACGGATGAGATATTGTGCTGGAATCCGCCGCCGAAGCCAACATGTAGCGGCTCGACGGAACACATGGTTCGATTCGGACTCGGCGCAGCTCTACCGGCAACCATCCTTGTAACGCAGAGCGTGCTGTGCGTAGCGATCGCGATCACAAAGCCCGTTTAGGTGAACTGGCGCTGGTCTTCCTGAGACTCGGCACTACTGCTTTCGGCGGTCCCGCAGCGCACATCGCAATGATGGAAGACGAGGTGGTTCGTCGCCGTCGATGGATGACTCGCGAAGAATTCCTCGACCTTCTCGGCGCAGCTAATCTCATACCTGGACCAAACTCTACAGAGTTGGCGATCCACGTGGGCCATCGCCAGGGCGGGTGGGCCGGGCTCCTGGTTGCAGGCGTAAGTTTCATTCTTCCGGCCGTGCTGATCGTCACGGCGTTTGCGTGGGCTTACGTTCGTTATGGTTCGCTCCCCGAAGTCGCCGGAATTCTTTACGGCGTCAAACCTGTGATCATTGTGATCGTCCTGCAAGCCTTGTGGTCACTCGGAAAGACTGCGGTTAAGACAAAATTTCTCGCAGTGGTAGGACTTGCAGGCATCGCACTAACGTGGCTGGGAGTTCACGAACTACTCATACTTGCAGGCGCTGGCTTGCTGGTCGTGTTAGTGAGAGTAGTCGCCCAGCACGACCGCAGGTCTCTGTCAGTCTGTTCCATAAGTCAATTCGCCTTCCTTCTACAATCGACTGCAACATCGACTTTCGGACTCTTGCCCTTGTTCCTTTTCTTTTTGAAAGTCGGCGCAGTCTTATACGGCAGCGGTTACGTTCTGCTGGCATTCATACGTGCGGATCTGGTTGAGCGTTGGCATTGGCTTACTGAAACACAACTGCTCGATGCGATTGCCGTGGGCCAGGTTACGCCCGGTCCAGTTTTCACTACCGCAACGTTCATCGGCTACGTGCTCGGCGGATATCAGGGCGCAATAGTTGCCACACTCGGAATCTTCCTTCCCGCATTCTTCTTTGTTGCACTGAGTGGACCGTTGGTGCCGCGCATTCGACGTTCACCGGTAGCAGGAGCATTTCTCGACGGAGTTAACGTTGCAGCTCTTTCGCTGATGGTCTTGGTTATATATCAGCTTGGTCGTGCCTCGCTGGTCGACATCAAAACAGTTCTGATTGGGGTGATAAGCGGCTTTATCCTGTTCCGCTTCCGTATCAACTCCGCGTGGGCTGTGCTCGGTGGCGCGATAGTAGGGTGGATACTTTCCGCGGGTAAGTGACCCTGTAGCCGAAGATTGGCATAAAAGTGCCCTTGTCGCGCGGGATATTCGATAGTAGAGTGCGCCGCAATTAGCCTTTGCTGGTGGTTATGGCGAGGGCACCGGCCGTCAACGGCCAACAAGCGAACACTTGACTCCTGGGGACGAGCCATCGGCTCCGAGAGTTTTGAAAGACCCACGCGTTGCTGAAACAGGCGTGGGTCGTTCGCTTTTCACAGTCTGCCCGATACAAGGCAAGTCCTAGTTGCTAACATCCAGCGAATCGCCAGTCTTGTGCTCTTTTATTTGAAATCGTAGGAAGTCGTGAATCGCCTTTAATGCCAGCGGATTCTTCGTCGAAATCCGCACTGCTGCTCCCCGATCTATCTCTTCAAAGTTGTACTTGATCTCATTCTTCAGCTCCTGCATCACTGGCACTCCCGGAGGTGTTTGATCGTGAATCAGCATTGGAGCGTTGAAATTCCCCTCCGCAAACATCATTGCGATATGCTTCAAGTGCATTCTAATCTGTTCGCTACTCTCAACATCATTGGAGCTATTGGCTGTTACCTCAATCGACCCACCCGCCTCTTGTAACAAGAAATGATGCGTGGTCTTCGTATGGTCAAAGCCCATGACGTGATCGCCGCGCTTGTTCATTTCCTCGTCCGACGTCTTATTGTGGCCTTGCTTCGGGTGCTGCGCGTAAACAATCACGACTGTCGCGAATGCGAGAATCAATGAAGCCAGGATTGATCGTGTTTTCATTACTCACTTCTCCTTCTTGCGTTTGAGAGAACGATGTGAACGTTTGGGGAGGTTCGGGTCGACGGACAGCGACTCCAGTAGGTTGGCCCGCTTCCCACCAGCTCGACGGGCTAATCGCGTATCCCACTCTTTTATTGTCTCTTGAAGGTCATCGCGTAACCTGGTGAGTTCGCGCAGTTGGTCCTGAACGTTGAGTAGTTTTTGAGCTGCCAGTCTTCTGACGTCTTCACATGGCGCTCCACCAGCATCACGAACTTTCAACACCCTGGCGAGTTCGTCCAGCGTGAAACCAACTGACAAAGCTCGTCGAACGAGTTGCACTCGTTGCAGTGCCTCAGGTGGATATTGTCGATACGCGTTATGACCGCGGAGCGGACGTGGTAACACACCTTTACGTTCGTAATGTCGCAGCGTATCTCTGCTGACTCCTGCCAAATCAGCAAGTTCGCCTGAGCTTAAAGAACCGTTGCCGCGCACTGCTTTCATGATCGCATTCTAAAGCTTGGAACCGATTCCAATGTCAAGGCGGAAAGGGGAGGGACATGTAAGCGTGGGTTAAGAGCGAAATGAGCCAAAGCTAGCTTCGATGAGGCTCGCTTGCGGTCCGAACATGCATGGTCTAAGGGAATTTAGACCAATCCAACCCAAAGACCACAAAAAGAACGGTAATAATAAGCAATACAACGCCCACAATGACATTGGTCGTATTTCGAGGTTTCTGTATTTCGAGGATGGTGAGGTCCTTACGATATTGAACCACAGAGTCGCCATTTACCAGCCACTTAACCCAACAACTGATGTGTTTTGTAGAAACAGACTCGATTGGAATTTTGAACTGACCGGTTTCATCACGATCATGAGGAGCGGTTGAAACTAAAAACCCATCAGTTGTTACGTCAATTCGCAAATAGCGATTTTTCCACGGAATCTCATCTTCATGGATTTTTAATTCGTAATCAGCACCTCTGACTATATCGAAACGCCCTTTGTATGTAGTCCAACTCAATTTTGTATCGGTGACAGCTTTTGCGCGACTTGCATAAGACGCCATCTCGTCAAAAACTTTGGCAATCGCATCTTTGTTACGCTCATATAAAGCTGTGTATTCGGCTTGCCGCTTTTGCGCAGCTATCTTGTCACGCTCCCAGGCAGCTATCGTAGCCTTCTGCTCCTGCCGTTTCTTGTCTTCAAGTTCGTCGAGCCAATCAGCCATGGTAACGTTCTATCATCTGCAAATGAGTTCGATCAGGAACTGAGAGCTGCTGTCGGAGAAACCATTCCAATGCCCTTATCCGCTTCGCTCCAATGATAATGCGCACTCGCTTGATCTTCATAATTCCTGCGCATTTGGCCCACCTTAGCTTTGCCTCGAAAGTAGGAATCGACCTTGGACACAGTCAGTACAGGGAGCGGTAGCGACCTGGTCAACGATGGAGGTCACGAATGGATAGGAAATATCGCATGCTGATCACTGACCAGGTCGCTACCGCTCCTTGTACTGACTGTATCCAAGAATGATCCGGACTTCTGAGGCAAAGCGCCGCAGTCCAAAAACGTGCGTGGAAATTATTGACACGCCTCGCGCTTTCAACTGAAAATACCGCCGCTCTAAAATTCTAACGTTCTCTTCGCAAATCACTCTCACCAGTACCCGAAGCCCGCGGAGGAAGAAATGTTTTCGCTCACCCCTCGCTTCTCACGAATCAATCGCGTTGTAGTCGTTCTTCCAATCGCTTGCCTGGTCACAGTTCTCGCCGGCATGATCTTTGTCGCTGCGCGTAATAACAACGGTGAATTGCCAGCTCCTGCTCTCACTTCAGCGGATCCAGCTACTAAAGCCAGAATTGCCTATCGGTTTGGCCAGCTACCGCTCAGTTTTGAGGCCAATAAAGGCCAGACAGACCAGGCAGTCAAATTCCTCTTGCATGGACCTGGGTACGATCTTTTTCTTACTGCAAACGAAGCTGTTCTTAGCCTACGAAGGCCGCAGGCCCAGAAATCCACGCAACCTGAAATACGCGAGGCGCTGCGTTTGAAAATGATCGGCGCTAACGCCGTTCCGCGTATCGAAGGCCGCGACGAGCTGCCCGGCAAAGTCAATTACTTCGCCGGCAACAACCCGCAGAAATGGCGTCGCAACGTTCCCACCTATCGCAAGGTCCATTACGCAGATGTCTATCCCGGAATTGACGTCGTGTATTACGGCAACCAGAGAGAGCTCGAGTACGACTTTCTCATAGCGCCGGGCGCCAATCCCAAACTAATCAAGTTTAGCGTTGAAGGCGCAGAACACATTCGCCTGGACCAGAAAGGAAATCTACTGCTCGTTTTGAAAGGTGGTGAGGTCCGACTAAACAAGCCATTCATCTATCAGCTCGCCGGCGACGGCAGCCGGAGCGAAGTAAAAGGCTCTTACCAAATCAATGGCAACGAAGTCAGGTTCAACGTACGCGGTGCTGATTCGGGCAAGCCACTGGTGATCGATCCAGTGCTTTCATACTCAACTTTTTTAGGAGGCAACGGCGACGATCAAGCTGTCGGTATCGCGGTCGACGCGCAGGGAAGTGCTTACGTTACCGGAAGAGCAGGTTCTGGCAACTTTCCCACGACACCCGGAGCTTTCAAAACCAGCAATACTGGCGGCGCGTTCATAACCAAGCTCGACCCGACGGGCAGCACCCTGGTCTACTCGACATTTCTTTTTAGCGAGCCAGGAGGTGTTACCGTCGGCGGAACACCGTTTACATCGACAACCGCCATCGCCGTAGACTCAGCGGGAAATGCCCACGTCACTGGTTTGACGACAGATCCGGACTTTCCTGTTGTTAATCCTTTAAAGACGAGCGGGCACTTATTCAGGACGACTGATGGCGCTTTAAACTGGAAGAGCACCGGCGCTGGCCTCACTGGTGATGTGAGATCCCTCGCGATTGCGCCTAACGATCCAAACACGATGTATG
Organism: Pyrinomonadaceae bacterium; assembly: GCA_035571655.1. Lineage (GTDB taxonomy): Bacteria > Acidobacteriota > Blastocatellia > Pyrinomonadales > Pyrinomonadaceae > PSRF01. The sequence continues at coordinate 6,503 of DATNCH010000113.1, read as the reverse complement.
CGGCAACCAACGGCGACGAGGGCGCAACGTTTCGCAGCACTGATGCGGGCGCAACCTGGACCAGGCTTCCTGACTTCGGGTCGGTAATCACACTCGCGGTAGATCCCACCAACTCATCAGTTGTTTACGTCGGGAGCATTCGTTTATTCAAATCAACTGATGGCGGTATCAGCCGGAGCGTGATCAATCTACCTGTTATTGAGGCAGGTGTTCGTTGTATCGTGTTTGATCCCTCAACACCCACTACGATCTATGTAGGTTCAGACGTTGGTGTGTTCAGGAGTACTGACAGCGGTAGCACATGGACCACCCTAAACAACTTCGATACGCCCATCTTTGGCAGCATCACCGCCCTGGCAATCGACCCTACAGCGCCTTCAACAATCTACGCGGCCTCCACCAACGCTGGTCTATTTAAAACTACGAATGGCGGAAGTAGTTGGGTGACCATAAACAATGGCCTGAGTACGTCGGACACTCGAACCGTAACTGCCGTCGTAATCGATCCCTTCAATTCGTCGATCCTCTATGCTCTTCAGGGTTTCAATACGCTCTACAAGAGCACTAACGGTGGCGCTTTGTGGACGCCTCTGATCACGCCGTTTCCAACTATCAACACAATCCTTGCAGACCCCACAACTGCTTCCACACTTTACGTGGGCACGTTCGGCGGCGGCGTCCTGAAGACTACAAACGGTGGAGCTTCCTTCACCAGCGTGAATACCGCTCTCTGGGATAATGTTATCCGCGTGCTTGTCGCACATCCTTCATCAGGTCTGTACGCCGGAGGCAGCCGGCAGTTTCTCGTCACCGATGCCTTTGTTACCAAGCTGAATTCCACGGGCTCGGAGTTGTTGTTTTCAACCTATTTGGGCGGGAGCAGCAACGAGACCGGCAACGGCATTGCCGTCGATGGTAGCGGCAACATTTACATCACTGGCGAAACTCTATCCAAAAACTTTCCTACTCTGAACGCATTTCAATCGACGGCGAGTGATTTCTCTGGAAACGCGTTTGTTACAAAGCTGAACCCAGCAGTTCCATCCTATGTTTTTTCGACGTACCTGGGAGGCAGCAAGTTCGATGAGGCGCACAGTATCGCGGCAGATCCAGCAGGCAATGTTTACGTGACCGGGAACACCAACTCTGCGGACTTTCCTCTTGCCAATGCTTTTCAGACAAACATCGGCGACGCGCTTAACGGCGATGCCTTTGTCACAAAATTCAATAGCAACGGGTCCCTGAGTTATTCCACGTATCTGGGTGGCAATAATATTGACACTGGTTTTGGAATTGCATTCGACGTCTCAGGTAATGCGTACGTAACCGGCGTCACTGCGTCAACAAACTTCCCGACGGCCAATCCGCTCCAGGCAACCTACGGTGGTTCGCTCGGCGATGCCTTTATCACGAAGCTAAACAGCCAGGGGTCTGCGCTTGTTTATTCGACTTACCTCGGCGGATCAGGCAATGAGAATGGTCGCGGAATTGCCGTCGACGTAAACGGCAACGCATACGTCACCGGATTTACGAGCTCGTTCGATTTCCCGGTTGTTGCAGGTGCGCTACGTACCAGAAGCGCGTTGTTTAAAAGCGTCGACAGCGCGGCCAACTGGAGCAACGATAATTACGTTCTGAAGGCTTCCTCAATAGTCCACGTTGCCGTTCATCCGACTCAACCCGCGATAGTCTACGCTGGAACGACACTCGGCGTTTTCAGAAGCACTGATGCTGGTAAAACGTGGGCGCCAATCAATAATGGTCTAACTGGTCATTTTGTCTCTGGCCTCGTGATCGATCCGTCGACGCCTACTACGCTCTACGTCTCCGCAGGCACTGACTTCGGCAGCGTTGGCGGCGTCTACAAAAGTACAGACGGTGGGAATAGCTGGACCTTGCGCACGAACGGAATGACAAATGTGAACCTGCTCAGCCTGGCTATTGATCCAGTAACGCCAACAACGCTCTATGCGGGTGCAAGTGGTGGTCCGATTTACAAAACAACGGACGGAGCAGACAACTGGGCGCCGAGTGGAAATGTCCCACCGTTTTTTCCAGTGTGGCTCGCAGTAGATCCGCACACTCCTGCAAGAGTTTTTGCCGCTGAGTCGTCGAGCGCCGGTGGAGTGTTCAGGAGTATTGACTCTGGCGCTACGTGGCAATCTGCCAGTGTGAATCAAACAGGCCCACATGCCGGGTTTGTTGGCGTCAGCCCGCACACGCCTGGTCTTGTTTACGCCATCGCAAATGGGAACGGGCTTTTTAAGAGCGTCGATGGGGGCGATAACTGGACGTCAGTAAGACCTCAGTCTCGTTTCGGGAGAGTTGTTTTTGATCCGGTAAGTGCCTCCACTCTTTATTTAGTCTCGACTTTTGAGGGACTGCTGAAGAGTACGGACAACGGACAAACGTGGGTTGCAATGAACCGGGGTCTCACGAAGCAATCGGCGACTGCGCTTGCCACCAATCCTTTGAGACCTGCCACGCTATATCTGGCTTCGGCGCCGGCGTTTGATGAGGACGCGTTTGTCACCAAAATCGATTCCGCCGGTAGTGCGTTTATTTATTCAACCTTGATCGGTGGCGTTCCCCCGCCGGTCGATTCATTCACCGAGAACGATGAGGCTTTCGGAATCGCGCTCGATTCAGGCGGGAACGCCTACATCACAGGGGTGGCACGCTCGCCAGACTTCCCGGCCACTCCGAATGGGTTTCAACCCGTCAATCTTGGTTTCGGCGATAGCTTCATAACGAAACTGAGCGCGTCATACATCATCAGTGGTCACGTCCTTGAAGGAAGCACGCCTTTGAGCGGCGCTGAAGTTGTTTTAAGCGATGGCGCGACGCTGACTGCCGTAATCACTGACAGCGATGGTTCGTACGAGTTTTCGCACCTGCGCGAAGGGGGAAGTTTTACTGTAAGTGCCGCCAAGCCTCACTTCACGATGGCGCCGCCAAGTCAGAGCTTCGCCAATCTCAACAGCAATCAAACTCTCGACTTTACAGCCACCGCTACTAACGCATCGTTTTTCACGATCAGCGGACAGGTAAGTGAGAACGGCAGCGGATTGTCAGGCGTTACTGTGACGCTCAGCGGATCTCAATCAGGATTAAGAATTACTGACAACAACGGTAATTATTCATTTGAAGTCGCAAGTGGCGGCAACTATACCGTCACTCCATCGTTAAGTGCTTTCACCTTTGGTCCACCGAGTCAGACCTTCAATAATCTGAGCGCGCCGCAAATCGCAAACTTCGCCGCGACGCGCCAGAGTTTTGTCGTCACCAATGCTAACAACCATGGAACCGGATCTTTGCGTGAGGCGATCACAAATGCGAACGCCACCCCTGGCGCGGACAAGATTGTCTTCAACATTCCTGGACCGGGAGTGAAGGTCATTAACTTACTAACATCGCTGCCGGAAATCACTGGGCCAGTGGTGATCGACGCGACCACTCAACCAGGATACGCAGGTGCGCCTCTCATTGAAATCGACGGAACCAACGTACCCTTTGCGAGTGGCCTCGTTATTACCGCCGGTAACACTACTGTGCGTGGCCTCGCAATCGGAGGTTTTCCGGTTGCCGGCATCGTGCTGCGCGCGTGCGACAACAATGTGATTCAGGGTAACTACATTGGCGTCGATGCGGCCGGAAGTCTGCCACGTCCAAACAATACCGGCATACAGTTGTCTGACTCGTCAAATAACGTAATCGGAGGGACGACTGCCGCCGCACGCAATGTCATTTCCGGAAACGTAACTCACGGTATGGAAATCGGTGGCAGTGGCAACATTGTCGCCGGAAACTTTATCGGTACGAATGCTGCAGGCACAGCCGCGATCGGTAACGGTTCTGCTGGAATCAAAATCCCGTTTTCATCGCGTACAAACAATCTGATCGGAGGTAACTCAGCGGGCGCGGGTAATCTGATCTCGGGAAACGCTACCGGGATCGATATTGAGTCTCCGGGAAACACGATTCAAGGTAACTTGATCGGAACTGACGCCACCGGCTTTAGCAGTATTCACAATCTGACTGGCATCGATGCGAAATCCCCTGACACGCTGATCGGTGGTCTAACACTCGAAGCGAGAAATATTATCTCGGGTAACGGCACCGGTGTTTCGATCCGTGGAAACGGAAGTAAGTTGCAAGGCAATTTTATCGGCACAGACATCTTCGGAATTTTTGCATTGGGGAACAGCAACAATGGCGTTGTGGCCGGAGACAATGCATTGATAGGCGGAACCACGCCCGAAGCACGAAACGTTATTTCAGCCAACAGCGGCTTTGGAAACGTTGTGCTGGGGTTGAGTTCGTTTGGTCCGGGAGTCACGGTGCAGGGCAACTACATAGGGACTGACGCTTCCGGTACACAGGCGCTCAGTGAGTCGACAGTCGCGGGGATTGTAATTTTCAGTAGTAACAACTTAATAGGAGGATTGACGCAGGGAGCGCAAAACGTCATTTCCGGAAATGGGTCCGGAATACAACTCGGGAGCTTTAGCTCGGGACCACCGCAGGGAAACGTCATTCACGGGAATTTCATTGGCTTGAGTGCGGTCGGTAACAGACCAGTTCCGAACATTTCCGGAGGCATCGAATTTTTCGACTCCTTTAATAACACAGTCGGCGGTACGCAAAGCGGCGCCGCGAACAAGATCGCGTTCAATGGGGGCGCGGGTGTCGGCCTATTCAGAGGTGCGCGCAATTCAGTCCGCGGCAATTCGATCTTTTCAAACGCTGGTCTTGGAATCGATCTGGAGGGAGCAGACGGCGTCACTGCCAATGATTCGACCGACTCGGACGTGGGCGCCAATAACCTACAAAACTTTCCGGTGTTAACGTCGGTGACGTCGATTGGGAACAGCACTACGATTCAGGGAAGTCTAAATTCAACTCCAAACGAAACGTTCCAAATCGATTTCTATTCGAGTGCAGCTCTGGATCCATCAGGAAACGGAGAAGGCGCATTGTTCTTCGACACGACGTCTGTAAACACCGATGGCAATGGAGACGCCACGATCAATGTGACTGTTTCCAAGCCACTGGGGACCGGACGAGTCGTGACAGCGACGGCTACGGATGCGAATGGGAATACATCGGAGTTTTCTGTGGGTGACGCAACGGGTGCAGCCGGAAATCTACAGTTCAGTGTGGATTCAATAACGGTGAACGAAGACGTGGGGTTTGCAACCGTCACCGTTCTGCGCAAAGGTGGAAGTGTAGGTAGTCTGACGGTTGAGTACACGAGTACGAGTGGCACGGCGACGGCGGGAGTGGATTACGTACCTCCATTTGGGTTTCTGAATTTTAGCAGCGGTGAAACGAGTAAGAGTTTTCAGATTCCAATTGCCGAGGATGTGGCAACCGAGCCGGACGAAACTTTCACGGTCCAATTAAACGCGGGCAATCCTGAGACCCTTGGAGCGCCCATCAGTCTCGTTGTTACGATCCAGGATCGTACCACTGATACGGCGATCATTCGCGGTGATGCAACTGTCGTCGAAGGAGACGCAGGTACTACTACAGAGGCATTATTCACGTTCACACTTTCAGCGGCCACAGGACGCACGGTCACCGCTAATTATGGAACCGAGGGCCCGTTCGCGCGGGCCAGTGCATCGTGCAGTAACCAGGGTACAGATTATGAAACTGCGTCAGGCACAATTGTCTTTCAGCCCCGCGTCACGTCAGTCACTGTACCGGTAAAGATCTGCGGCGACGCAAATGCGGAGTCGACCGAGCCGTTTTTTATTACTCTTTCCAACCCTTCCAACGCGGTAATTGGGTTTCCCCCTCAGGGTACGGGCACAATTATCGATGACGACGTACTGGAACTACTGCGTGACAATTCAGGCCCAACTGCGAACCAGGCAGCCGCTCTCGATTCGTTTCTTATGCTTCGAGATCCATTCCGTGTTGTGGGTATTCCTGAATGGTTCACGACCGGCGCGGATCGAAATACGAGAGTGACGTTGTTCGCTAGAGGGCTGCAACTGGATCCTGGTGAGTTGCCGCGCACCGTCGTGGTTCGTTTAAGACGCAATATTAGTCAATTCTTCGACGTGAGGGCGGAAGATGTGCGCGCGGTACCCAACGTCGACTTCACACAGGTTGTTATCAGGTTACCCGACAATATACCCGCCGACACCTACTCCGTAACCATCAGGGCCCATGGACGAACAAGCACTGTCGGATCAATTCGAATCGCGCCGTAGATTTCGCGCGTGGCTTTGCGTCAAAAGTCAGGATTCAGACTTGGATAAGGTCAGTACCGTAACGCGGTAGCGTCGGGTCAGTCTCGAACATTGAGATGCTCACGTACGACCCGACGCTACCGCGTTACGGTACTGACCGTATCCAACAATGACTTAGTCATGGTGGTTTTACCAAGCAGTTCTCGCGTTAATAGTCGGGAAGATCACAGACCGTCCAGGTACTACTTTCAAATCACCAAAACGCAAATGGCCTGAGCTGGTAAACAGCATCTGAGAGGC
>DATNCH010000112.1:0-3144 GCA_035571655.1 Pyrinomonadaceae bacterium | reverse complement strand
CTTTTGTGGGCCATCATCGGCCTTGTTTTGCGGTTTTATTTGACCAAAGCTTGAGCTTGCTGTGCTTAGCCGCGTGGGTAAAGTCCTTATCGGTACTCAATAGGGTAAGGTCGTGCCGGATGCATAGTTGTGCAATCAGTGCGTCAATGGTACCGACTTGAACTCCGGCCTTTCGACAAGTGTTTCGCAGATCCGCAGCCGCGATATGATCCTCTCGCTCCGGCTGAATAAGCGGCAACGATACAAAGCTTTCGATGATTTGTGTGCGATTCTTTGGGCCGACAAACCCTTGAAGAAGCTCCTGGAGGACTAAGCCCGTGGTTACTACTACATCGGAGCCCGCAAGAGCCTCCTTTAGCGCATCTACTTCGGGTTCAGTAATATCAACATCACGCCGAAGAGCAAGAGACCAAACACTCGTATCTACGAGAAGCGTCACTTTCGGGAACGCTCCGCCTTGTAATCGAATGACCGATCCCATTCGAGCTTGCCCATGAGGTCAAGAAGCCGTCGTTGTTCTCGCCGCGCAATGAACTCTTGGAGCGCCTTTGTGACCGCTGCCTTTTTGGTTCTTTCGCCGCTGACTTCTACTGCGCGCTCTAGCAGATCTGGATCGATAGCAAGATTCGTGGCCATGTGCGACTCCTTACACAGCAGTCTACACATTTGATCTCCAGCGTGCAATCGCGTCAGAACTCAGAACATCAGCTTCAGTGCTAACTGAATATTCCTCGGGCCGCCGCCGCCCATGAAGGGGTTGCCGATGCCGACGTCGGGGGTGACCGTGATGGGGAGGAAGCCTGTTCCTCGGCCCGTCGCGGGGTCGATGGAGGAAGTCATGTCTGCCGCAAAGCTCGGCAAAAGGGGATTCGAGAAGTTCGGATGATTGAAGATGTTGAAGACCTCGGCTCGCAGTTGAATTTTCAGCTTCTCAGTGATGTCCGTGTCTTTGAAGATCGAGAAGTCGACGTTGTGATAACCCGGGCCGCGCAGTGCATTGCGACCTAGCGAACCGAAATGCCAGGTGCCGGGAATGCACGAACCGGCACTGCCGTCGCCTGACGGATCGAGTGTGCAGGGAACCGCGAACGCCGCGAGGTTGATAAACCGATCGGGGGCGCGAGTGCCCGCATACGGGTCGCCGACAACATCCGGTCGCGGGAAAAACTCGCCCGTGTTGTTGTAGTCATCAAACAGCGTCAGGTGAAACGGATTGCCACTGCGCACGGTCACAACGGTATTCACTTGCCAGCCTTTGCCGAAACGCGGATGCGACTCCCACAAGTTTGGAAACGCGTAACTGACACTCGCGACAAAGCGATGTCGATTGTCGAAATTCGAGTTTGCTTTCTCGCAGCGCGTGCAGTGACTGTTGTCCGGCTGCGTCGCGTTCGCGACGTAGTCCTGGCCGTCCGACGCGTTGTCGATGGAATGTGACCAAACGTAATACACCTGCGAAGAGAAGCCTCTTCGATCGCGCACGGAGAAGCTGGTTTGCAGAGCGTTGTAATTTGAGAACGCGCTGGTCTCGAGGTTATTTACGTAGAAGAAGGTGCCCCCGGAAGGCGCGAATGGTCCATTGTCAAACGGGCGCTCGGAAGAGACACTCGGGTTCAAAGGTTGATTGATGTCGCGGTAGCGAAACAGCTTCCTGCCAGCCGAGCCGACGTAGCCGATTTCGAATACACCGTTTCTGAACAATTCGTGCTGAATGTTCAAATTGTAGTTTTGGATGTACGGCGTGCGCAGGTTTCGATCTACTGCAAACACATCGGAATCGAGAAAGTCCGTGAAGATTGGAACACCATCCTGGATCACAGGCTCGGTCGAAAACGAGAAGAGGATCGGCGCTGGTCCAACCGGATTGAAAGCTGGTCCGGGATTGAACGTATTGAACGGGAGTTGTCCCGCGAAAAAATCCTGCGAGAACGCGTCGTAAAACAAACCCCAACCCGCGCGCACGACCGTCTTGCCTTTTCCGTGGAGATTCCACGCGAGTCCAAGGCGCGGCGAGAAATTATTCCAGTCGCGATTGTAGAGACGCGGAAGTCCCGGCGAGCCCACTTGCACGAGTCCGACCGCAGGATCAAAGTTGCTCAGTAGGTTGTCTCGCTCTTCGATCACGCCGAAATAGTCCCAACGCAGGCCGAGGTTGAGTGTGAGCTGAGGACTCCAGCGAAATGTATCCTGCAAATAAGTGGCGTGTGAGTTCTGGAGCGTATTACGGTTGGAGTTGCCACGCGCGGCTCGCCCGCCGCTCAACGTGCCGGAGAGGAAGTCTTCGAGTGAAGCAAAATCCAAACGTCCGCGATAGCCGGCATCGAAAAACTGGTCCACAGTGGTGCGCCGAAACTCGTAACCAAACTTCAGATCGTGTCGATCGAGTTTCCAGGAAAAGTTGTCGATAATGTGGAAGTTACTGTCGACGCGTGCGCGCGGGACGGAGAGCGTGGCGCCGACGTTCGCGATTCCCAGGTCGTCCTGAATGCGAATCTGCGGAAGCCCGAAGTCCTGTTCGTTGGTGATCCCGGTGTTGAGTCCAATCGAACGCGGATCGAAATCGTTATCTTCGGGGAAAAATCCTTCGTCGAACCGGTTGTAACCAAACCGCAGCTCGTTGACTTTGGTCGACGAAAGGATCTTCAAGTAAGAGAGTGACACGAGATGAACTGTAGTTGGTGTAGTCGTGTTGAAACCCGGAAGTATGTTGCCCGCGAGAATTGCCAGGGGGAACGATTGGTCACTCGTGCCAAAGAAATAGCGACCCGTAAGCTGGTTGTCGTTATTGAACGAGTGATCGATCTTCGCGATCAGACTGTCGACGTCGTTCGAAGCGGGTGTGGTGACGAACAGGTTTGGTTCACCGCTGTTGTCAAAAGGTTCTAACGGACGATTCGGCGCCGGCCAGGGGTTGCGAGCGAGCAAGCGAGCGATAACAGGATTTGTTGGACCACCAAGCGCCGAGATCTCGCGTGGATCGGGGACGCGAGCGGTTGAATTCAGCCCGACGCGTTCGCGTTGACCTTCGTAAGCGAAGTAGAAGAACGTCTGGTTGCGTTTTATTGGACCACCGATCGCGCCGCCGAACTGGTTGTTTCTGAAAGCCGTTTGCGGATCCGGCTCGGGATTGAAGAAATTGCGCGC
>DATNCH010000111.1:0-14119 GCA_035571655.1 Pyrinomonadaceae bacterium | reverse complement strand
CGCCGACACGCCTGGTCCATTCATGCCCCAGCCGGGAGCTTTGTCGCGTGATAGATTCTGGTGAGAGGGATTGAGCAGCGGTTCGCCGAGCTTGTCCGTCGTGAACCCGCGCATATTCTCGGCTTCGTACCAGAGGTACTCAGTTTGTGAATAAAGCGATGGAGGTAAAAGCAGGAAGAACAGAACAGTACACAGATTACACAAATTACGCAGATTAAAGATCATCTTCATATCTGTGTAATGGGTGTAATCGGTGGATTACCCAAGGGCTTCTAAACATTCAGCCAGCGTTCGTTGCCGGCAGGTGAACATCGGAGTGTCGCGAAGCGTGTAGGAGCTTGCTTTCGTTTCGCGGAGCTCCTGGACCAGGTCCAGAAAATCCGCCGGGTAGTCTGTTTCGAAAGCGACGACAAACTCCTGATCGTCGAGACCAAAGGAATACGTGGTGTGAAGTTTTACCGACCGGTACTTCATGCCGATGCGGATGTGCTCGTCCATCATCTCCTGTCGCTGCTCGGCCGGTCGCGAGTACCATTCGCGTGTTTTCACAAACGGGTAAACAAAGAGATACTGCGACTTACCGGGAACGATGTGCAGGCGATCCTCGACGTGCTCGGGGTTGTCTTTGTCGATGTACATCGATCGCTTGGTCATGGAGAGAAACGATTGCGAGGGCTCGATGTACTTCCCCATCTCGGTCTTGTTTAATCTGGCGGTCATCTCCTGAATTGGTTCGAGCTCGTAACCGATGCGCCAGATCATGAAATCGACATTGGTGCGCAGTCCGACAGTTGAGTAAGAATGAATCAATAATGAAGAGCGAAATTCGTCGACGGTCTTTACAAATTCATCGCCGCACCGCTCCTTATCGGCGGCTGAGAGCAACCGCCATTCAGGGCGCGCATGATAGAAAGTGAAGTTAACGAACTGCCGCGGAAGCCTTGCTTTTTCGGTTTCGACCTCTGCGCTGGTGGGTGCGAGGCGAAGCGAACCGCGGTTATTGCTGACTGAATCCGTATCGCTACTCATTTTGTTTACCTCTGGCCGGAATAAAGAATTGACTGACCCTGGAAGATTCAGCGATGCGAAGTTATTCTGCCCAGTCTCAGGTCTGAATGCAAATGGGGAAGAAAGGCTGGCGCTCGTTCGTCAAAAGAACCGCTTATGGATGAATTAAACAAATCGCGTCGCTCATTTTTGCAGATCCTGCCGCTGGGAGTCGTCGCCGGCGTCTTCGTATCCATCGGCGGGGCCGCTTTTCGTTTTCTGCGGCCGCGGCTCTACGCCGCGAGCGATCGTTGGCTCGACGTAGCGAACGTGTCGGAACTGAGCGGTCCACAGCCTCTGACGCGAAAGATCGTTACTGACAACGTGTCGGGATGGGCTGTCACGACCGAAGAACACAACGTCTTCGTATTACCGGCAAAAGGTAACCAGGTGCTATCGCCAATCTGTCCTCACGAGGGATGCGAAGTCGCGTGGGACGCGAATACAAACCGGTTTGCGTGTCCCTGCCACGCAAGCTTTTTTGCCGCGGACGGCGCGCGTATTAGTGGTCCCTCTCCGCGTGGCCTCGATCCGCTGCCGGCGCGTGTCCAGGACGGAAAGCTCCAGGTGCAATACGTCTCGAAAGAGCAGGCGACACGCGCATGAGGAAATGGATCGAGACAACCGGCAGTATCGTGGCAATCCTGCTGCTGGTCCAATTTCTCACGGGCGTGTTGATGGCGTTTTACTACGTGCCTTCAGTGGACCACGCGCACACGACAGTTTCCTACATCGAGAAGGTCGTCTCCTCAGGCTCCTGGATTCGCTCACTGCATCACTACGGATCGCAGTGGCTAACTCTATTTGCCTTCCTTCACATCGTTCGGCTTTTTCTGACTGAGACTTACCTGGAGAGTAAAACGCAGTGGATTGCGGCGATCCTGATCTTTGCATTAGTGCTGGGGGCCGGCGGCACTGGCTATTCGCTACCGTGGGACGCGCGCGCGTTTTTCAGCACGCGTGTCGCCGAGGGACTCATGGCGGGTCTTCCGTTAGTTGGCCGTAACGCAAGACTCTGGCTGCTTGGAGGCAACGAGATCTCAACGCTCACGCTGTCGCGGTTCTTTGCGCTTCATGTGCTTGTGATCCCGGGTCTTCTCATGACCGTGGTTGTTGTAAGACTGTTTGGGTCCATCATCGTGCCGTTCTTCAATACTCGCAGTGCAATCGTCGTCGGCGTTGTATTTTTAGCACTGGCTTTATGGGCGTTGAAGCATCCTGCGCCGCTTGGGCCACCCGTGTCGGAGATGTCCGCTGACTATCTGCCTCGCCCTGGCGCGCAGTTCCTCTGGCTGTATCAGAGTCTGAAGTACATCCCGGGTGGAGTGGGATCGCTGGCAGGCGTTGTAGTGCCTGGAATGGTCCTGCTGCTGCTGGCTTTGTTGCCGTGGCTCAAATCGCAGCGATTGATTGGCAGAAGTGTACTCGGCGCGGGCGTTCTCGTGATCAGCTTGATGACCACGGCTTCGTATCTGAGTGATCGCAGGGATCCAAAAACCAGGGCGCAACTTGCAAAACAAGCCGCTCAGGAAGAAGCCGAGAGACGCGAACCGTTCAAACCGGTATCGATCACGTTTACTTCGCCTGTCGCCGATGCGTCTGCGGGAAGCCCGCCGGCGACGTACATTAGGTTTTGCGCACAGTGCCATGGCACGTCCGGGGAAGGAGGCCGGCAGGGACCGTTTCGCTTTCCGCCGCTCATTAATGTTTCCACCAAACCACGCCGGACCGCGGACGACATCGTCGCGCTCCTGAAAGATCCAGGAGCCTACGGCCTCCAACCACCAATGACGTCGTTTGCGGGAAAATTACCGGACGAGGAGATGGTGACGATCGCCGACTGGCTCGTGAAGTTGAAACGATGAATTTGGTCTGGCTATACTCCCGTACCCCCTGAAAACAACACAAACCGGAGACTGTCTGATGAAACAACTCGCGCTTGCTCTAACTTGCATCGCTCTCGCACTGGTCGCCTTTGCCTGCACTGAAACCGCAACGCCAACCAATAGATCGACGCCTACTGCGGCCGCGTCGCCCGCGGCGCCTGCTGCGACGGCTTCGGTCGATCCGCTGGCAACCGCTCGCGCCAACTACACGAAGAATTGCGAACCGTGTCATGGACCACAGGGTGTCGGGGGTTTAGTGAAGGTCGAGGACAAGCAGATCAAGGTCGCTTCACTGAAGTCGGACCACGCGATGAAGCACACAGACGAGCAACTCGCCAAGACGATTACAAACGGCGAAGAAGCGATGCCCGCGTTCAAAAGCAAACTCACTCAGGCAGAGATCCAGGACCTCGTGAAGTTTGTCAGAAAAGAATTTCAGGGGAAGTAGATCGGGCCCATCTGCGTTAACAGTCAATTTAACGCGGATGCCTTGAACTCCATCGTGCCGTCGTCCACGCGGCCGTACCGCATCATCGAAAGGTCTTTCATGTAGTTCTGGTGCAGACGCCACGGTGTCTTCGCTCCCTGACGCGGCAGCGTGTGTAGCGAACGGACGACATAACCCGAATTGAAGTCGATGACTGGCTCGTCGCCGACGTCGGGATCCTTCACGCGCGGAGTACAAACGGCGTAGTCGTGACGGTCCATGTAGTTGAGGAGCCGGCATACATACTGGGAAGCGAGATCACACTTCAACGTCCACGACGCGTTTGTGTAGCCGATAGCGAAAGCGAGGTTCGGCACGTCGCTGAACATCATACCCTTGTAAACAAGCGTCTGCGGCAAGTGGATGGTTGCATCGTCGACTACGAGTTGCATTCCGCTGATGATCTTGAGTACGAGACCCGTGGCTGTCACGATGATGTCTGCGTCAATCTGCCGGCCGGATTTGAGCAAGAGACCGTCTTCCGTGAACGTCTCAATTGAATCAGTCACGACGGACGCGCGGCCTTCGCGCAACACGCGAAAGATGTCTGCGTCCGGAGCGATGCATAGCCGCTGGTCCCAGGGATTGTACGGCGGCGTGAAATCCTTTGTGTCGTACCCCTTTCCGAGCTGACGACGCACGCCTCTCGCGACCATCCACTTGAAAACGTTTGGCCGCTTTCGTGCGAGGCTGTAGAAGAATGTTCCGAACAGCACGTTTTTCCAGCGCGTCACGCCATACACGGCGCGATCCGGCAAACAACGTCGCAGCAGCTTCGCGAGTATGTCTTCAGCGGGACGAGTGACGATGTAGCTCGGCGAGCGTTGCAGCATTGTGACGTGCGCCGCGCGCTCGGCGATCGCGGGCACGAGCGTGATGGCTGTCGCGCCGCTGCCGATCACCACGATGCGCTTGCCGGCGTAGTCGAGGTTTTCGGGCCACTTCTGCGGATGAACAATCGTCCCGCGGAACCGTTCGACGCCCGCCCACTCCGGCGTGTAGCCGTGTTCGTAGTCGTAGTAGCCGGTGCACAGGTATAGAAACTTGCAATTGATCCGGACGATGGTTCCGCCGGACTCAGCTTCGACTGTCCAGCGTGCGTCGCCCGACGACCAGCGGGCACTCCGCACGCGGTGGTTGTAACGAATGGTCTTGTCAACGTCGTATTCGCGCGCGGTGTCACGGATGTAGCTGAGAATGGATGGTCCATCGGCGATGGCTTTCGGCTCGCGCCACGGGCGAAAGTTGTAGCCGAGCGTGTACATGTCGGAGTCCGAACGGACGCCCGGGTAGCGAAAGAGATCCCAGGTGCCGCCCATCACATCGCGCCCTTCGAGTATGAGAAAACTCTTCTGCGGGCACTCCGTCTTCAGATGGCAAGCGGCGCCAATGCCGGAGAGCCCGGCGCCTACTACAATGACATCCACGTGCTCCACGGTCTCGCCTTACGGTTTTCGTTTGTACTCGTCCAGCAGGCGCTGAACTTTTTGCAACTGCTTCTTCGGATCAGGCGGGGAGATCTGCTTAGCGTCGGATCTCGTCAGATACCGAAACGCCATATATCCGCCTAAACAGACGATGCTTAGTATGAGAATGTATCCGAGGAAAGTGTAAATCAAACCGATTGCTGCGAGGGCCACAAGCGCTCCGAGGATAATGGCGACGAGCGTAAGTACTGTCTTTAGTTTATCCATATGATTAACCCTCCGGGAGAGATTACCTCATTCTCGCGAGATCGACAGCCCTGGAGGTGCGGATGGCTTTGCCGTCAAAGTCAGGATTCACTTGGATACGGTCAATACCGTAACGCGGTAGCGTCGGGTCGGTCTTGAACATACGATATTCTCAGCAAATTGAGAGGCTCACGTTCCACCCGACGCTACCGCGTTACGGTACTGACCGTATCCAACAATAACTCTCGACTCTCGACAGGCAAAGCTGCGCGGCATATTTACTATTCTGACGATCCGATTTACCATTTCCCTCCGAGCACTCGTAGCTCAGTTGGATAGAGCGTCTGACTTCGAATCAGAAGGTCGCAGGTTCGAGCCCTGCCGGGTGCACCACTCAAAAACGTCGATCCCCCAAATGTCTCCCACTCCCACAGAAATCAGAGTTCGCCATCCGAAAAAATTGCGACTGGCGTTGATGACCGCCGCCGTCCTGGGTGGGTTTTACCTCTTTTTCGGGTACCTGCCTGTGTGGGCGTGGATTGGTGGCATTGTCGTCGCGATCGCTCTCGTCTACAGAGCGATAAAGGGTGAGAGCCACGATCCGGTTATCACCCTGAACGAAGAAGGCATCTTCGATCGCAGATTGAGGGTCGGTGTGATCCGTTGGGACGATATCCGACGCGCCGTACCTTTTTCGCTTCAAGGTGTAGACTACCTCTCCCTGGAACTCCACGACATGAAGACCTATGAGGCTCGCCGACCGCTTTGGCTGAGGCTCCTTTCGAAGGGGCAGCGACTTGTGGGCCTGAGTTCAGTATCCATTCTTGCGAATGGACTCGATATGGACCTTCATACTCTCGCGGATGAGATTCAGGAACGTTGCGGGGTCGTAAGCGGGCGGGGAGTTGGAATCGAATGAGGAGGTGCTCATGATTTTCTATACCGGCCGCGGAGTTTTTACCCTGTTCATATTCATTCTGCCTTTCATCGTGATCGCCGCGATACTAAACTATGGCTTCGGCTTTGACGTCTTAGCCACAAAGTCGTCCTGGCCGCTCCATTCGCTGATGTTGTTGGGAGCGATCCTGACCTTCGCGCTTGGCTGGTATTGGAACCGGGAGATGGTTGAAGACACAATTCGTGAAAGGTCCGGTCTGGTGAAAGTGTTGCGCCCAAAACACACGCTCTACTGGATCCGAATGGAATACTGGGGACTGATCTTTCTCGTCCTCTACTTTGCGTTCTGCGCTTATCGTTCTTATCGCTTCAGATAATTTCAAGGATTAAAAGCATGCCTGACAGTGCTGCAAAGCTCGCAATCATCGGAATCCGCTACGACGAGAATTCGTCATTCACAAAAGGCGCCGCGGATGCACCGCCGCAGATTCGTGCCGCGCTGCGCTCGGACGCGTGGAACCTGACGAGCGAAAATGGTACCGATCTCTCCGACGATTCAGTCTTCTTCGACGCGGGCGACATCGAGCCGGTGCCCGGCAGTGAGATGCCCGCGCTGATCGAGAACTCGCTCTACACGTTGATCGCCGATGGACTGATGCCGATCTCGCTCGGTGGCGATCATTCGATCACTCATCCGATCGTGAGGGCGTTCGCAAGAACGTACAACAACCTCAGCATTCTGCATTTCGACGCTCATCCGGATATTTACGACAACTACCAGGGAAACCGTAATTCCCACGCGTCGCCGTTTGCTCGGATCATGGAGCAGAGACTCGTGAAACGGCTTGTTCAGGTGGGAATCAGAACGTTTACCGCAGACCAGCGCGAACAGGTCAGGAAGTTCGGAGTCGAGTCGATCGAGATGCGCAATATCACGCCGGATCTTCGGCTCGAGTTTGATTCGCCGGTTTACATTTCATTTGACGTCGACGCGCTGGATCCGGCGTTCGCGCCCGGAGTGTCGCACCGCGAACCGGGTGGTCTATCGACGCGACAAGCGATCGAGTTGATTCAGCGGTTGAAGGGGAAAGTCGTTGGCGCGGATATTGTGGAGTTCAATCCGCGGATGGATCCGCTCCACATCACGGGGACGGTGTGTGCGAAGATCTTCAAAGAGATCGCCGCGCGCATGCTCGAATAGAGCCACAAAAAGGAACAAAGCAGGACACAAAGTTCTCAGCGTCGATCGATAGGGATGTAGTTTCGCGTTCGGTTGCCCAGGTAGATTTGGCGAGGGCGCGCGATTTTTTGTTCTTCGTCTTCGAGTAGTTCGACCCACTGCGCGAGCCAGCCTGAGGTTCGCGGTATCGCGAACATTACTGGAAACATATCGACCGGGAAACGCATCGCCTGGTAGATGATGCCGGAGTAGAAGTCGACGTTTGGATAGAGCCGGCGTTTGACGAAGTACTCGTCTTCCAGTGCGATCCGCTCCAGTTCGAGCGCGATGTCCAACAACGGATCTTTGCCCGTCACTTCAAACACTTCGTAGGCCACCTGCTTGATGATCCGCGCGCGTGGATCGTAGTTTTTGTAGACGCGGTGACCGAATCCCATTAGACGAAACTCGCCGGCCTTGACGCGCTTGATGTAGTCAGGAACGTTCGCAACCGAGCCAATCTCATTCAACATCCGCAACACCATCTCGTTCGCGCCGCCGTGCAATGGACCATAAAGCGCCGCCGCCGCGCCCGCGAGCGATGAAAACGGATCGGTGTGCGCGCTGCCGATACTGCGCATCGCGTTGGTGCTACAGTTCTGTTCGTGATCGGCGTGAAGTATGTACAGCACTGTGAGAGCGCGTTCGAGCACTGGATTCGGCTTGTACGTCAGCTCCGTTGTCTTGAACATCATGTTGAGGAAGTTGCCCTCGTAACTCAGATCGTTGTCCGGATATGAGTAGCGCATTCCGATCCGATGGCGATAAGCGAACGCTGCGATCGTCGGGACTTTGGCAATGAGCCGGTAGATCTGCTTCTGTCGACACTCGACGTTGAAGATCTCCTTGGCGTCGGGATAAAAAGTCGAAAGCGCACCCAGGGTTGCTTCAAACATTCCCATTGGGTGCGCGTTGTAGTGGAAGCCGTCGATCACCTTCAAAATGTTTTCGTTGATAAACGTGTGAAAGGTGATCTGCTTCGTCCACTCTTTGAGCTGAGACTCTGTGGGAAGTTCACCGTAGAGCAACAAGTATGCGACTTCGAGATAAGTGCTTTGCTCTGCGAGTTGATCGATGGGATAACCGCGATACTCGAGGATTCCTTTGTCGCCGTCGATGAACGTTATGCGGCTCTTGCACGAGGCTGTGTTCATGAACGCCGGGTCGTACGTCATCAGACCGAAATCGTCGTCTGACGCCTTGATCTGGCGCAGATCCATGGCTTTAATCGTGCCGTTTTGGATCGGCAACTGGTACTGCTTGCCGGTGCGATTATCGGTGATGGTAAGGCTGTCGTCTCTCATGATCAGAGTCTCCCACAAAAGGAGGTCGACCACAAAGACACTGCGGACGCGGAGACGGGGAGACACGGAGACGCGGAGCAATTCTCCGTGTCCCGCGTCTCCCCGTCTCCCCGTCTGCTTTACTTACTTGTTCTTTCGCGCGGCTTTGATTTCGTCGTCTGCCCGTTTGCGAGCGTCCTTCGACTCGCTTTCATTCAACCCGAGATCCTGCAACGTCTGGCCCAGGCTTCTGCCGGAATTCAAACCGTTGAGAATCGCATCACGCGTGATGTTGGGATGTCGTGAACCCAGATTCTGTGCCAACCTCGTTGCTGAAACGTAATTCCCAAACTTCAAATCCGGATTGTTTGCCAGCGCAGCCTCGTAACCAGCGCGCAGATCGTTCGCATTGGTGTGCAATGCCTGCGGAACTCCCGGATGGTCGCGCAGATCATCATCCGCCCGACGGAGGTTATTGGAGCGCGCACGCTCGAGCCCTTCAGCCGAACGTCCATTCGATTTGGTCGAGGCATTGCTCAGACCTTCATCCGAACGTCCGTTGGATCTGTCAGAAGCATTGCCCAATCCACGATCGACACCGACGCCCGGAGGTGGACCACCACGATTGCTGCTACCGCCACCACCGCCGTGACCTCCACCACCGCCTTTGCCCTTTCCTTGTGCAAACGCGGCAGTTGCGAGAGTCAACACTAACAGACATAAAATTCCGACGTGAACCAACTTACTCATAATGCATACCTCCCTACTTGATACCCAACAGCTCGATCTCAAAGATTAGGTCGGAATTTGGAGGAATACCGGGGCGGCCCGCGGGTCCGTAAGCGAGATTGCTCGGAATGTAGAGCTTACGTTTGCCGCCCACCTTCATCGTCTGCAACCCCTCGTTCCAACCCTCGATTACCTGGCCCAGCCTGAATTCGACGGGTTTTCCTCCGGGCATTTTGTAAGAGTTGTTAAACTCGGTGCCGTCTTTCGCAAGGCGGCCAATGTATTGAACTGACACGGTCTGCCCCATCTGCGGGCTTGGACCATCGCCGACCCTGAGATCCTGAATTTTTAGTCCCGAAGGCGTTGTGACTTCGGCGCCCGCCTGCGTACCGCGCGTACTTATGAGATACGCGACGACAGCACCTGCTAAAACAATCAACACGATGATCGCGCCGATTCTCAGATTGCGGGTGCTCGCGGGAACTGCGGAAGGACCGCCTGGATTCGTAGTTGAATGCGGAATCCTCGGACGTTTTCTAGCTCTGTTTATCTTTCGATGTCGACTTTGTGGCACCGAGGCTTTATACAGTATCTTCTTTCGTAATGCCACTGGTCGCCGTAATCCCGGAACCGAACACGCCGGTCGAGTTGCGCGAGGTCGCCGAGCCCGATCTCGAACCGAATTCCGCGCTTCTCGAGGTCGAGCTGTCGGAAGTTTGTGGAACTGATATTCACCTCCAGCAAGGTCGACTTGAGGGTGTTCGGTATCCACTTGTTCCCGGACACGTTTCAGTCGGACGTTTGCAGAAGATCCGTGGCGAGCTGTTCGATATTGATGGCAAGCGATTCACGGAAGGCGAGCGCGTGACGTTTCTCGACGTGCATCGCACGTGCAATGCGTGCTGGTATTGTCTGATAGCCAAAGCGCCGACGCGATGTCCAAACAGGAAGGTTTACGGAATCACGTATGGCCTCGATGACGGACTTTGCGGTGGCTGGGCAACTCACATTTACATCAAGCCCGGCACACGCTGCATCAGGCTCGACGCAGCGGCGGAAACCTTCATGGCCGGGGGCTGCGCCTTGCCAACCTCGATTCACGCTGTCGAACGCGGTGACATAAAGATCGGCGACACGGTGCTCGTGCTCGGCTCAGGACCGGTGGGCATAAACTCGATCGTCGTGGCGCTGATGCGTGGCGCACTTCGCGTGTTTTGCATCGGCGCGCCGCAAGCGCGACTCGACGCCGCGCGGGCCGCAGGAGCGACAGACACGCTGAATATCGGAACGCACAACGACAACGAACGATTGGATTGGGTTCTCGAAAAGACTTCAGGACGCGGCGCGGATGTAACCATCGAAGCGACTGGCGTTCCGGACGCTGTGGTTCAAGCTATGCGGTTTACGCGTGACGCAGGGACGGTGGTGGTTGTTGGCCAGTACACCGATCACGGTGTGACTTCGTTCAATCCTCATCTTGACTTGAACAGGAAACATCTCGATGTTCGTGGTTGCTGGGGGTCAGAGTTTTCCCACTTCTATCGCAGCGCGCAGCTTGTCGCAGAAAGATCGGAAGTTTGGTCGCGGATAAAGCTGAGTTCGTATGGATTGAGTGAGGCTAATGAAGCGCTGAGTGATGTTGCGGAGGGACGAGTCTTGAAGGCACTGATCCGGCCATAGAAATTTAACCGCAGATGAACGCGGATGAACGCAGATCGATCAGCGTTCATCCGCGTTCATCTGCGGTTAAATTTCCGCGGTCCCATCTCGTCTCTCATCGTCTGAAACTTCTGCCACTGTTCGGGCGTGAGCACCGTTTGCAAGCGTCCATCAGCCTGACGACGAATCTCGTCTACCTTCGGCTCCGACTCCTTGCGCAACGATCGCAGTTGTTCACGCGTGTCGCTGAAAATCTCCTGCACTTTCGTTTTTTGATCGTCGTTCAGTTGCAGCCGCTTTGCCATCTGTTCGAAACGATCGCCCCGGTCAGCACGTGCGACGTACCGGTAGACGTTGAGCGCCAAAACCCCCGCCGCGAATCCGAGCACGAAGATGATCAGAGCCGCAACGCGTACCTGCCATCTGTTTTTGGAGACGTTATCCATTATTTACCTGCCTCATCGTCGTCGGCGTAAATTGTGCTCATCACCTGTTCGTAAGTCAGTTCGTCACTTCCCTGGCCGATGATTACAGACTCTGCGGAATAAGCTGACACCGGCTGGTCGACCGGCGTTGACGTCGCCGGCAACACGAAACTCAGCGCCGCGAGTGCTGCGGTGGTCACGGCCATGGAAGAGACAAGTACTTTCGCCGACTTCCACAGCCGCCACATGGCCGGCACGCTTTCCACCGCTTGCTGCTCTCTCAACGCAGCCATGACCCTGGTTTGAAAAAACGGCGTTGGCTCAATCGTCACCTGAGCTCTGCTTTTGAGAATCACGGCCGCGAGTTGTGCAGCTTCGAAAGCATCGCGACACGACACACAATCCTTCGTGTGAACCCGAATCTCCTTCAGCTCGACCTCTGAAAGACTCGCGATCGCTGCGTTATCCAGGATTTCAGTGATGTGCTTCTCTTTCATTTGCTCACCTGCTCTAATTTCTTACCCCGATGGTCCAACAACTTCTCCATCGCTTCCCGAAGCTTCTTCCGCGCGCGAAACGCTCTCACTTTGACTTTCGACTCCGACCATCCTGTCGCTTCAGCCACTTCCTTGATCGACGCGTCTTCACCGTCGATCATCAACAACGCCTGCTGATCCTCCGGAGGAAGAACAGCCAACAATCGATCCGCGAGATCTGCTGCTACCAAACTGTTCTCGACGGAAGCTTGTTCACGTCCGTCGCCTGCGGATTGCTGGTTAAGCCAGCCCTCTTCGTCGTCGGTGAGATCGGAAACGGTCAACTCTGGTCGTCGTTTCGAACTCCTCACCATATTCAGACACGTGTTTGTCGCGATCCGTGTCAACCAGCCTTCGAGGGAGCCGCGACCTTCAAAACTCCCAAGCTGCGTGTATGCTTTCAAAAAAATTTCCTGCGCCGCTTCTTCAACCAAACTTCGCTGCCGGAAGAACCGGCTCGCCACGCTGAATACTCGCGGGCTGTAGCGTCGCACTATCTCCGCAAAGGCAGACTCGTCACCGTCCTGCGCTTGTCGCGCCAGGTCCAACTCCAAGGCCTGTTCGAGCCCACTCTCCAGTTGCGGTCCTCATCGGTTTAACGGAAGGCGGATTCTTTAGAACAACCCGAACCCGCCCATTCCGCTGGGGGACGCTTACTGATTGTCGCGAATGCGCATCTCGCCACGCCGGGCTTTGAACTGCGCTTTCGACTGTTCAAGCTGGGCTTTCTGCTCAGCAGTTAGAACGGAAAGTGTTTCCTGGTGGAGCTTGTATCGCTCGCCCATCAGCTTCGCCTCGAGGCTCGCCATTTCCGTCAGTTTCTGAGTAGCCAGCGTTTCATTGAACGTACCGCCTTCGTTCGCCTGACGCAACTCCTGCCGCTTGGCATGAAGCTGTTCGCGCAGGGGTTTGTTTCTTTCGGCGAAACTTTCGCGGATCTGTTTGATCTTGGTCTTCTGGTCCTCAGTTAAATTAAGCTGTCCGAAGAATTCACCGCGGCGCATTCCTCCCCAGCCATGTCCTTTGTGATCACCTCGACCGCCGCGCCGTTCAGTGCGCGGGCGTTGTGTGTTGTCCTGATTCGGTGTAACCGTCTGGGCAACCGCAATCGAGGCAGCCAAACCAATCGCTGAGAGAGTAGCAATTGCAAGTGTCTTGAACCGTCCTAATTTGCTCATTGGTGTTTTTATTTACTCCTAAGTGTCCTTTGTATTCGTTTGGGGAGCCTCACGACAGCTAAGACACCTCGACTCCGCAGACGGTTACACCCAGATTGCACGGATTTTGCGTGTAACCACAGTCAACCCCCTGGTGTCTTCAAACGTGTGGGCAAATTCTGATTGATAGAGGAACGCATGTCGAGTCAAGTTGTTAAACAACCTTTAGTCACAGGAGTTAGCACAGCTCGCGGTTTGGGCTGGTTCAAACAGTTTTGGAGCCGATTGTTGGCCGGCAAGAAAAAGCTTTTGATAGGCGGTGGCTTCATGGCCGCTGTCGTGCTGGCCGGATTTTATTTTTGGGCTGACGACTCCAGCACGCCGCAGTACCTGACTGCACGTGTGGAGCGGGGCAACCTGCGGAACACCGTCACTGCAACCGGAACGTTGCAGGCGGTCACGACTGTTCAGGTCGGTAGCCAGGCGTCGGGAACGATTTCCGCGCTTTATGCTGACTTCAATTCAGTCGTGAAGAAAGGCCAGGTTGTCGCGCAGCTCGACCCGGCCGTCGCCAAGGCGCAGGTGGACCAGGCTCGTGCGAATCTCGAACAAGCACGCGCCAGCTTGGCTCAGTCTCGCGCCGCAGTCGTGAATGCTCGCGCGGGTATAACGGACGCGCAGGCAAAAAATCTCGCAGCCAGGTCGACAGTGCAAAACAATCAGGCAGGCGTTTCCGCCGCTGAAGCTAACGTCGCTGTTCTGAAAGCACAGCAGGACGACGCTCTTAGTCTTTTGAAACAGCAGGAGTCGTTACTCAAATCGGGCGTGATCGCGCAAAGAGATTACGA
Source organism: Pyrinomonadaceae bacterium (assembly GCA_035571655.1). Classification (GTDB taxonomy): domain Bacteria; phylum Acidobacteriota; class Blastocatellia; order Pyrinomonadales; family Pyrinomonadaceae; genus PSRF01. The sequence goes on along the minus strand of DATNCH010000111.1, from coordinate 273 downwards.
CGTCGCGATGACCGCTTATAAGAGTGCTGAAGCGCGCTACAACCAGGCCGTGGCACAGTTAAACCAGGCGAAGCTGAGCGAACAGTCTTCGTCGAGTGCCGGCATCGCTCAATCGCAAGCTGTGGTTGAGCAGTCGCAGGCACAGGTGCAACAGGCTCAAGCGCAAGTGCAGCAGAACACAGCGCAAGTGCAGCAGGCGCAGGCGGCGCTGAGTTTGGCGGAAGTAAATCTAAGTCATACGACGATCGCTTCGCCCATCGACGGCATTGTGGT
>DATNCH010000110.1:0-3208 GCA_035571655.1 Pyrinomonadaceae bacterium | reverse complement strand
TGGCGTGGAAAGAGTCGTACTTCTGACCTCGACGGCAAGCGAATTCTTTGCGCGGCGTTTCGGATTTTGTGAAACGTCACGGACTGTTTTCGACAAAGAGCTCGCCGGATCGTCAGAATGGAATCTACCTCGATGTTCGAGTGCGGTATGTATGAGTCTCGACTTGCGGAACCAAATTGTTTGACGTGGATCTTCGAATGAGCGAGTTCTTTCCTCTGCGGGCCTCTGCGTATCTCTGCGTTCTCTGCGTTAATGCGCCTTTCAACGCAGAGAGCCGCAGAGATACGCAGAGGCCGCAGAGAAAACAAATCAGATTTGCCACTTTTTGTGCAAAGCCTTTCAGAGACGTTTTTATTTTCCTGACGCGACGGCAGACCGCCTCCACACGCGATCTGCCGCAGCGTTAAGAACTCACGCCGTTTGTGAGCTTGCCTGAGGTTTCCCTATAAACTCGAGCAAATCCGCGTTGATGAGATCCTTGTGAGTCGAGCACATACCGTGCGGCAATCCCGGGTACACCTTGAGTATGGCGCCCTTCACAATCTTGGACGATACAAGCGAGGTGATAGCGATCGGTACGATCTGATCATCATCGCCGTGCATGATGAGCGTTGGAACGTCGAATTTCTTGAGATCTTCAGTGAAGTCAGCCGATTGTGTGAAAGCGTAGACGTTAGGCAAGCCGGCCAACAACGATTGCAAAAGGAAACTATCGCGCAAGCCTTCAGAGACTTTTGCCCCTGGTCGGTTGAAGCCGTAGAACGGGATGCTAAAGTCTTTGAAAAACTGTGCCCGGTCGGCGCGCACACCGGCTTGCAACTGATCAATCGCTGCCTTCGGAAGTCCATTGGGATTCGCTTCAGTCTGCACCAACAACGGAGGGATTGCACCAATCAGCACCACCTTGGCTACGCGCTTAGTGCCGTAGCGGCCGATGTAGCGAGTTACTTCGCCACCGCCGGTCGAGTGGCCGACGTGAATTGCCTCCTTGAGATCCAGCGATTCGACGAGTGCTGCGAGATCATCGGCATAGGTGTCCATGTCGTTTCCATTCCAGGGTTGGCTCGAACGACCATGCCCTCGGCGGTCATGTGCGATACAGCGAAAGCCATTCTCGGCCAGGAAGAGCATCTGGTCTTCAAATGCGTCTGCCGTAAGCGGCCAGCCGTGACTAAAGACGACCGGCTGTCCTGTGCCCCAGTCCTTATAGTAAATCTGCGTTCCATCTTTCGTAGTGATAATACTCATCACACTCTCCTTTTTTGGTTGGGCCGAACTTTAAGTTTTCCGAGACGATGATGCTGCTTTCGCGGGCGGCTGGTACTTCCCGACCTCCGGACGGAAGGCGATCGAGAGACGGTTCCATCCGTTGATAGCTATGACGGCCATCGTCAGCTTTACTAACTCCTCCTCGCTGAACTGCGCGCGGGCGGCTTCGTACTCTTCGTCGGTCGCGTGGGTCTGGGAGATCAGCGTAACTACCTCGGCCCAGGCCAACGCGGCGCGCTCGCGCTCGGTGTAATAGGGCGCTTCACGCCAGGCGCTCAGGCCATAGAGTCGCTGCTCAGTCTCACCTGCGGCGCGCGCGTCCTTCGTATGCATGTCTATGCAGAAAGCGCAGCCGTTTATCTGCGAAACCCGCGTCTTAACGAGTTCGAGCAGCGAGTGCTCCAGCCCAGACTCGTCAACATACTTCTGTAATTTGTACATCGCCTGCACCGATCCCGGAGCGGCCTTGCTGTAGTCCAAACGGATATGCATCACTTCACCTCACGTTCTGTTATTGAATGAAACGCCCCTGGACGCAGGCAACGCGGTTATCGTTTTCTCATTGCAGATATTTCTTCAGTTCCGCGGCTGCGTGGTCAAACAGCGAACGAACCGCCGGCTCTTCAGCTAAGCCGTTCAGCAAGCCGAAGTCGTGGATCATGCCGTTGTAACGTCTCCGATTCTTCGATGCCTGAAAGATCAACTGAAACGGAAGCCTGCGCGCTAACCAGTCCTTCACGGGCCTCAAGTGGAGGTAAGGTTTCAAGCGGCGGGCCTCCCGAGGAATTAAGCACTTTCAAGAATGCCTTCACGCCGCGTGAAAGACGCGGGTCAACTTCAACCTCAACCGGATTTTCAAGCTTTAAGTCTGTTCCACTTTTCATATTGCTCCTTTTTGTGAATGAGCTATCTCGTTTGTGACACCGTTTTTCAACTGATCACCCTCGTATCAATTACCAAAAAAGTCTTTCAATGCGGCAGACGTTTCAGCCGGTTTCTCTTCCGTCAGCCAATGGCCTGAGGGGAATTTTACGGCCTTGACATGGTCCGATATCAGCGCAGCCTGCATGGCGAGCACACCGTTCATACCTTTTTCACCTTCAATTACAAGCACAGGCATCGGCAGTTTTGTTTTAGCAAAATTACGGTTGTCGGCGGTGTCTTGCAGCTCGAAAGCTTTAAAGTACTCAAAAGCAGCATGCATTACTCCGGCCTGCCTCCTTGAGCCGCAGTGTGTCGCGATGCGCGCGACGTCAAGCCAAGGAGACTGGTTAAAATTGCTATTGCCAACAGTAAAAAACTATCCGTTTCATAAAGGGATTTGCTCCTTCAAAAATTCGGCGATTAAAGCCTCTTGCACTCAGATTGATTAAGCGAGGCTGAGTACATCATGAGTGACCAGGTGAATCAATTAGACGAAAGTATTGATCGATACCTTAGTATTGATCGCGTTTCTCGACCGATACCTAAGTACTATGGACATCCATCTCTGATAGGCGCATTCTCAGTAATTATACGGACATCCGAAGGGATGCAAAATGCGTTGCGAGGCTTAGTTGATGGTTACACGTCCTCTCATATCGGTAGTTGATGACGACGAATCAGTACGTGAATCGCTTCCTGATCTACTTAGGGAATTTGGTTTTGAGGCGCAAACGTTCTCGTCCGCTGAAGAGTTCCTTACTTCGAAAGCAGTTGATGACACGAATTGTCTGGTACTTGATGTGGCGATGCCCGGCATGAGCGGACCGGATTTGCAGCGAGAACTAAAATTTCGTGAGCAATCGATTCCGATCGTCTTCATTACGGCCCAGCGCGACTCGACAGTGCGGCCTCGCTTGATCGCAGAAGGCGCGGTTGAGTGTCTCTTCAAGCCATTTGAGCCGAACGATCTCTTGCAGGCACTTAATACCGCGCTTAGGGTGAGTTGATTAGTTTT
>DATNCH010000109.1:0-28052 GCA_035571655.1 Pyrinomonadaceae bacterium | reverse complement strand
TCTCCGCGTCTGCTTTACCGGTCCTGGGTGCGTTTGCGAGGTTCGGCTCCAGTGGTCTTGGCGAAGTAGCCGCTGCGGTAGTTTAGTTTTAAGTCTCGCTGCTTCAGAGTGGGATTTACTACCTGAATTTCAATGCGCCGGTAGGAACCATCGCGCGCCTTGTTTTGGGGCGAATAGGCCACCAGATACTGCTCGCGGAGGTCTCGTTGAATCTGCGTAAACGCGTCGTTCAGGTCTCTTTCGTGACGTGGGAAGTAGGCACGACCGCCTGTCTTCTCGGCCATCTTTCTCAAAACACCCTCGTCGACGTTGAATGAGTAGCGGTCGCCAATCCCGATGGCGTAGATGAGCGCGTCCGCCTTCTGTGCACGCTCGATAGCCTCGTGGATTTTCATGCGACTGCTCGTATCGACGCCGTCCGTCAACACGATGACTGCGCGCCGCGTGTGCTCCGCGGACGTCATGAGCAGTTCCTCGGAGGTGGCCCAGACCGCATCCCAGATGGCGGTCGATCCGGCGAGACTCTGGTTCGTCCCGGAAATCGGAGGCGTTCCGTTTACGACTACACCACCGCCGACGTAGCCTGACGGCGGAACAAATTCGACGCGATCTATCGCTCTCCGCAGCCGTTCCAGGTTTCCCGTGAAGCCTTGCTCCAGAGTCGTTTCTCCGGTGAACGATAGGATGGCTGCTTCATCCTTGTTTGCGCGCAAGACGTTTTCAAGGAACGCACGTGCGGCAATCTTTTCGTCCGGAAGCGTGCGTTCTTCAGAAGCACTCGTGTCGATCAATATTGCGATCGAGAGTGGGAGATCGATGTTCTGTTGAAACGTGAAAATTTCCTGTGGCTGGCCATCTTCCAACACGCGAATGTCTTCAACCTTGAGGTCGCTGACGAACCGTTTGTTCTTGTCAGCAGCGGTGAAGAAAATATTCGTCAGATTAGTTTCGACCTTGATTACTTCATCCGAATCCTGCGGCAACTCTTCGCGCGTTCGCGGCGTTGGTGATGGCGATGGGGTTTGTGATTGCGATTGCGATTGTGATGTAACTGAACTGCGCCCCGCGACTCCTGCGCACAGGATCACCAAAACGAAAACGAAAACGAGTAACGGGCGAATAGTGTCGCGGTATTGCATCTGTAACTTCTTCCTATTGCAGTACGCTATCGGCGATAGCTTTGTAGCCTCGCTTCGTTCTTACTTTTAGATCTCCACGTCGATCTGCAAGCTTAACGTCGATCTTGCGGAACGTTCCGTCATACTGCTTGTTTGTTGGATTGTACGTGACTAGATACTGCGCGCGGAGCTCTTTAGATATTTTCGTGAACGAACGCTCGAGCGAAAGCATGTCGCCGGTGAAAAATGCGATCCCGCCGGTTTCTTCGCAGAGCGTTTGCAGATCTCGATCGCCCTTGTCGGCTACTGTTCCTGCTTCGACGCCCGGCACGGTCGCGAGGAACCCGGCCTTGGTCGAGATAGCAAAGATGGTTGTCTCAGTTCGTTGTGCGATATCGATCGCATCTCGAATGTCGGCGCGGCTATAAGTGTCGTCGCCGTCGGTCACGATCAGCAACACACGACGGCCGGAAACCGATCGCATCTTCTCATCGCAAAACTGCCACACAGCGTCGTAGAGCGCAGTCTGTTTGCCCATTTGTTTTACGCTGAAGACGGCTTTGTCGAGCAGATCGAGTCGATCGGTAAAGTCTTGTCGCAAGTTGATTGAGTCGTCGAAGGTCGCAAACAGCACGCGGTCCTTGCGCGGCTTCACGACGGTGTGAATGAAGTTCATTGCAGACTCCTGCTGGAACTTCAGTTTTCCGGCAGTCGACGGCGACGTATCCATCAACACTGCGATATAAAGCGGCGTCGTCAACGACAGATCGTCCGAGAACGTCTCGATCGTCTGTGGGACTTTGTCCTCCAGAATAACGAAGTCTTCCTTCGTGAGTCCGGGTATAAACTGGCCTTTTTTGTCAGTGACGGTGATTGGCAATCGAACGCGCCGGATCAGAATCCTCTCCGTGCCCTGCGGAGTTTGCTCTGGTGTCGGCGAGGGCGACGCCTTGGGCTTTTGCGCAGAGACAACCACCGCGCCGGCAGCAACAATCAGAACTGCCGACAAACATTTGAATAAAAACCGTGTTACAGCTACTGGCATGCGATATGGATTATGGTCGGGAGCTGACCGCAGTCTTGAGACCGGCGGTTCGATGCGTTCGAGCCCGAACCTGTTGCCCTTTCTATATTGATCTCCGCCTATCTCTGCGTCCTTTCTGCGGTGAAAGAAGTTTACATCGTTTTACCGCAGAGACGCAGAGGACGCAGACATTCGCAGAGTGCTACAATGCGCTCGAACAGCCAACTTAAGTCGCGCAAGTAATTCACTGCATGCCCGACAGTTCCAACAGCCCGAATTCCGCTATTACGAATCCACTGCCTGAGTACATCGGTCATTATCGCATCTTACGCAGGCTCGGCAAGGGTGGGATGGGCGAAGTCCTGCTTGGTGAAGACACGAAGCAGCATGGGCGAAAGGTGGCGCTCAAGGTTTTACCGCAGGAACTGACGAGATCTGAAAGCCGCGTGCGTCGTTTCAAACAGGAGGCTCGCGCGGTCCTGGCGCTCAATCATCCCAACATCCTCACCGTTTTCGAGATCGGCGAAGCCGACCACAGCTACTACATCGCGACCGAGTACATCGAAGGCGAAACGCTGCGTCATTGTGTCTGGCGTGGTCCATTGAAGCTTGACGAAACGATCGGCGTCGCAATACAGGTCGCGATGGCGCTCGAAGCAGCTCATGCCGCTGGTATCGTGCACCGCGATATCAAGCCCGAGAACATCATGTTGCGGCAGGACAAGTTTGTTCGCGATCGATTCGTGAAGGTGCTCGACTTTGGACTCGCAAAACTCACGGATCGCGATTCAGTCTCAGATCCTGAAGCGGTGACGATACCGATCACGGAGACTAGTCCGGGCGCGATCATGGGCACGAGCGGTTACATGTCGCCGGAGCAGGCACAGGGCGAAAGCATCGATGCGCGATCCGATATTTTCAGTCTCGGTGTGGTGCTTTATGAAATGGTGGCCGGTCAGCCTCCGTTCAAAGGCAAGACCGACAGTCACACGCGCGTTTCGATCATCGATCACGAACCAGCTCCGCTCGTCGAACACGTGTCAGACGTGCCACGACAGCTCGAACGAATCGTCACGAAGGCTTTGGCGAAGGACAAGTTGAAGCGCTACCAGACGATTACTGATTTGAAACTCGATCTCGAACAGCTCCGGGACGAGCTGCATACTTTCGACAGCTCGGAGCATTTCAGACATTCCACACGCACGACTGAAGCCGATCTACTCTTATCGACTCCAACGGTCATCAGAACACAAGTCGACACTGTCACCGACCAACGCACGTCGAGCAGCGAGCCGAAGAAAACCACGAAGCCTACGCGATGGGTTGCTTACGGCGTGCTCGGATTGCTCGCGGTGCTGATACTTGCCGGTGCGATCTTCTTTCTCTCGGCACGACGCACAATCAACTCAGTCGCGATTCTGCCGTTTGTAAACGACACTAAAGATCCAAACGCGGAGTATTTGTCTGATGGTTTGACCGAAAGCATCATCAACAGTCTTTCACAACTGCCGAACCTAAAAGTGATGTCGCGCAATGCGGCCTTCAGGTTCAAGGGCTCGAACAAAGATCCACGCGAGGCCGGGCAAAGTCTGAACGTGGGTGCAGTGTTGACTGGGCGCCTCGTCAAACTCGGCGACAACTTCATTATCAAAACCGAACTGATCAAAGTGGACGATGGGTCGCAGCTTTGGGGCGCGGAATACAAAAGCAATCTTGTTGACATCTTTTCCGTCCAGGACGAGGTGTCGAAAAAGATCTCGCAGAGTTTGCGCCTGCGACTTTCGGGCGAGGATGAAGAGAAGCTTGCGCGGCGTTATACGAAAGACGCCGAAGCGTATCAGCTATACCTGAAGGGCCGGTATTTCTGGAACAAGCGCAACGAAGAGGGTTTTCGAAACGGCATCGAGTATTTCAAGCGTGCTGAAGAGAAGGATCCGACGTTCGCGCTCGCTTTTTCCGGGCTTGCGGATTCGTACGCGCTGCTCTGTGACATCGGCGCGGTGCGGCCGGCAGATGAAATGCCGAAGGCGAAGGCCGCGGCGCAAAAAGCTGTCGACGCGGATTCAACTTTAGCTGAGGCTTATACATCGCGCGCGTTTGTCAGACTGGCTTACGACTGGGACTGGCTTGGCGCGCAGAGCGATTTTCAACAGGCGCTGAAGTTGAATCCGCAGTATCCGACGGCGCATCAGTGGTATGCCTCGTATCTCATGCAGATGGGAAAGTTCGGCATGGCAAAGGACGAGATCGAAGAAGCCCACAAACTCGATCCACTATCGCCGATCATCAGCGCGAATGCCGGTCTTTATTCGTACTACGAGCACAACTACGACGACGCGATCGCGAAGTATAAATTGACGCTGCAAAGCGATCCTGATTTTTGGGTTGCGCGCCATTATCTCGCGCTGGCGTACGTGCAAAAGGGGATGTACGCGGAGGCGATCGCGGAGTTACGAAAGTTGATCAAAGCGCCGGAGAGTGGGCCGATACCTGATAGCGTGATCGAAGCCGAGTCAGAGGCATCGGCGTCGTTGGGTTTCGCGTATGGGATGGCGGGGAAACAGGCAGAGGCGAACGCGATTATCAGTCAACTCGACGCGCTCGCGAAGCGTCGATATGTGTCGCCGTTGTACTTTGCGAACGTCTATGCGGGATTGAAGGACAACGATAAGGCGCTCGAGTACTTAAACAAGGCCTTCGACGCGCGCCATCCCGGATTGGTGCTGATCCGGATTGAGCCGATGTTTGATGGTTTGCGTTCGGACGCGCGCTTCACGCAATTGATCCGCCGTTTTGAGCCGATACCTTGAACACAGATCTGCGCCGATCATCCGCGCAGATCTGTGTCCAACAACTGTGATAACTCAGGCGGCAGGGGGGATTCGAACTTTATCACTTCCTTTGTCGCTGGATGCGTGAATGCGAGTTTCTCTGCGTGCAGGAAGTGGCGCTTGAGATTGCGAATTCGCGCTCGCAGTTGTGGATCCTGAATCGTGTTGTCGCGCCCGCCTCCGTAAGTCTCGTCAGCAACAACCGGATGTTTCAACCATGCGAGATGCACGCGGATCTGGTGCGTTCGTCCCGTTTTCAACTCTACGTCCAACAGCGTGAACCGCTGAAACGAACGTCGAACGTGATAGAGCGTCAGGGCGTTGCGACCACCTCTCACCACAGCCATGCGCGTGCGATTTGAAGGATCCCGCGCGAGCGGCTGATCGATCTTTCCCGAGTTTGACAACACGCGCCCATGCACCAGCGCCACGTAAGACTTGAAAACCGTCCGATCGCGAAACTGATCCGAAAGATTCTCGAGCGCAGCTTCGGTTTTGGCGACGACGAGAAGCCCCGACGTGTCGCGATCGAGCCGATGAACTATCCCAGGTCGCACACCGGGACCAATATTGGCAAGTTGTTGAAAGTGATATGCGAGCGCGTTGGCAAGTGTTCCCGACGGCGTTCCCGCGGCTGGATGGACCACGAGCCCGGCGGGTTTGTTTACGACGACTAACGTATCGTCTTCGTAAACAACATCGATCGGAATGTTCTCTGGCGCGAACTCGATCGTCGACGTAGCCGTGAGTTCTATCTCGAGATCGTCGCCGTCACGAAGTTTGTACGACGGCTTCGACGGCTTGCCGTTCACAAGCACGTCTTCGTTCTCGATCAGTTTTTGCAGGCGCGCACGGCTCCAACCTTCGATCTGCGAAGCAAGAAATGCGTCGAGACGAAGACCGGTATGCTCCGCGCCAATCTTGAGATCCATACGTTAGCCATTACCGCGTTCGAACTCCTTCATGAACGACACGAGCGCCTCAACTCCCTCGCGCGGAAACGCGTTGTAGATCGACGCGCGAATCCCGCCGACCGAGCGATGGCCCTTCAAACCGTCGAGCCCCTGCGCCGTTGCTTCTGCGACGAACTTCTTTTCCAGTTCCTCCGCCGGCAAGCGAAACGTCACGTTCATCGTCGAGCGGCAATCCATGTCAGCGTGGCCGCGATAGAAATCAGTGGCGTCGATGACGTCATACAGCAGCTTTGCCTTCGCCTCATTCTCGCGTTCCATAGCCGCGATGCCGCCCTTTTCCTGAAGCCATTTGCAGACAAGACTGAAGATGTAGATCCCCCACGTGTTTGGAGTGTTGTAGAGCGACTTGTTCTCGACGTGCGTGCGATAGTCGAGCATCGTTGCGAGTCCGTCAGGAATGCGCGGCAACAAATCGTCGCGCAGGATCACTACCGTGAGGCCGCTCGGTCCCATATTTTTCTGAGCGCCCGCGTAAATGATTCCATACTTATTGACGTCGACGACGGTCGAAAGAATGTTCGACGATGCATCTGCGACGAGCGGAACATCGCCGACATTCGGTTCACGATTCCAAACCACGCCCTCGATCGTTTCGTTGGTCGTGATATGAACGTACGCGGCGTGTGGATTCAGACTCATCTCCTCGCTCGAAGGAACGCGCGTAAAGCCTCCGTCGGCCATCGAAGCCGCAACGTTTACGCCGCCGACTTTCTTCGCCTCTTTCAGCGCCTTCTTTCCCCAGCTTCCGGTTGTCACGTAATCAGCGCTGCCTTCGGCGGGCAGGAAGTTCATCGGGATCATCGAAAACTGCAAGCTCGCCCCGCCTTGCAGGAAAAGAACGTGATAGTTGCCTGGGATGTTTAAGAGGTCGCGCAGGCCCGACTCCGCGCGACCGATGATCTCGTCGAATGTTTTGGACCGGTGGCTGATCTCCATCACCGACATCCCGACGCCCGGCAAGCTCAACATGTCTCGTTGAGCCTCTTCTAAAACAGGGACCGGCAACACCGCCGGACCAGCGCTGAAATTAAAAATTCGCTCCATGGGTTCTCCTAAATATAGGTCCTATTCGTCCTATCGGACCTATTCTTCAAACCTCGATCGCAAAGCATTCCCCGCAACTTTCACAACCGCCGAACGCGGAACAAAGCGCTCGGCCGCGGTAACAAACCAGTTGGCCCAACCCGAAACCACAACACTCTTTTTGCGGTTTAATGCGCGCAGGGCTGTTTCAACCACCTCTTCCGGAGTTTGCACGGTGCGCATCGGCGGACGATCGATTCCCGCTGCCTCGAAGAAATTTGTCTCGGTCACGCCCGGACACAACGCCATCACGTGGACTCCATGCACGCGGTTTTCATCCCACAACGCTTCGGAGAACGACAGCACGAACGCCTTCGTCGCCGCGTAGGTCGCCATGTAAGGCACAGGTTGGAACCCGGCTGTCGACGCAACGTTGATGATCGTACCGCGTCTCCTTTCGCGCATCGGTTGAAGAAACCTGTGCGTCAGCTCGACCAGCGATCTCACGTTGAGCTGGATCATATCGAGTTCGCGATTGAGATCGAGTTTGGCAAACTCACCCATCGAGCCGAAACCGGCGTTGTTGATCAGCATTTCGACTTCCAGTTCACGTTTCTTTGTTTCTTCGAAGAGCTGCAAAGGCGCGTCAGGTTGTTGCAGGTCGAGCGCAACATACTGCGCGCGAATGCTGGTCAAGCGTCCCAGCTCGTTGCACAAGGTAATGAGCTTGTCTTCCGAGCGCGCGACGAGGAGAACATTGCGACCTCGCGCCGCGAGCTTTCGCGCAAACGCTTCGCCGATGCCCGACGATGCTCCGGTGATGAGGGTGGTGTTCATTCCGAAAGTAAACGTGATTACTTCAACTCAAGCAAATCGAGTTCGATGATATCAGCGCTGCTTGACTGAAGTTTGTTGAGGGTTTCTTTTGTTGGCGCGTTGTCCAGGTTGATGCGAGCAACGGCAGCCGCCGCACCTTCGAAGACGATGTTCTCCATCTCCTGAACGTTGATCTGTTCGGCCTTGATCGCGTCGAGCACGCCCGCAAGCACGCCCGGTCGATCGACGTGCCGCACGACCAGTCGATGCGTCGCAGGAGTTTGTCGCGCCAGGTTTACGACATTCGGCACTTTGCCTGTTTCTTTGAATTCCTTGACGATGCGCACCGTCTCCGCGGCGATGGCTTCCTGCGCCTGGTCCGTCGATGCGCCGACGTGGTGCGTGCCGTAAAGTCCTTCTTCTTTTACGATCGCGTCCTGAAACTCGCCGGTGCTGCTCGTTGGTTCAACCGCATAAACGTCGAGACCGGCGCGAATTCCGCGATTCCTCATTGCGGAGACGAGTGCGGCCTGGTCCACCACCTCTCCGCGCGCGGTGTTGATGAAATAAGCACCTTCGCGCATGGCGTTGAAGAAGTCTGCATTGAGCGCGTTTCTGGTTTCGGAATTCAGCGCCAGGTGAACACTTACGACGTCCGCCGCGCTGGCGACGGCTTTGGGTGACTCTTTTAACTCGATTCCGAGAAGTGCCGCGCGCTCCGGTGTCAAACTCCTGCTCCACGCGACGACGGGCATACCAAACGCACGTGCCCGCGGGAGCATCTCCTGGCCGATCTTACCGAGACCGATCAGCCCAAGCGTGCGACCAAACAGACCGCGCGCTTTTGAAAACTCTTTCTTGTTCCACTCGCCTTTTCGCAGCGCGATGACGTTATCGGCGATACGTCGATCCAGCGCGAGGATCAACGCGAAGGCGAGTTCCGCAACTGCGATCGAGTTTTTGCCTGGACAATTCGAGACGTAGATCCCGCGCTTTGACGCAGCAGGAACGTCGATGGTGTTGTAGCCTGCACCCGCGCGAACGACGAGTTTCACCGGACCGGCGTCGAGCATGGGCTCCGTCACTTTTGTGCCCCGCACGACCAGCACGTCGGGCGACTCTTTTTTAATGGCGTCGACGAGTGCGTCGTCTTTCAGGTCCGGTTGATATGAGATCTCGCAGCCGAGCGCCTGCAAACCATCCCGGCCTGACTGTTCGAATTTATCTGCTATTAATATGCGCATGATTTTCTAATGCTTAGTGCTTAGTGCTTAGTGCTTAGTGCTTTCGTGCGTTGTGCTTTCGTGCGTTGTGCTTGGGCCGGGTCAGTACCGTAACGCGGTAGCGTCGGGTTGGCCTCGCGCATTATGACTCTTCGCATTCCGTTACGTAACGTCGACCCGACGCTACCGCGTTACGGTACTGACCCGGCCCAAGCACAACGCACAACACACAAAGCACAACGCACAACGCACAAAGCACAAAGCACAAAGATCCAAGTTCAGATCGAATGTATCAACAAACCGTCGCGCAACTTCGGCTCAAACCATGTTGACTTCGGCGGCATGATCTCGTTGGCGTCGGAGACCATTAACAGCTCCGCCACTGTTGTCGGATAAAGTGAAAAAGCGACGGCGGCTTTGCCCTCGTCAACAAGGCGTTCGAGCTCCTTCGTTCCGCGTAGCCCGCCGATGAAATCTACTCGCTTGTCAGTGCGAACGTCTTTGATACCGAGAATCGGATCCAGCAGCCTGTCTTGCAGCACACTCACGTCCAGGGCCGCAACCGTGCCGGAGGGCAAAGTTGCTGCGGGCGAGAGTTGCAGCCCGTACCACTTGCCATCGAGATACATACTCCAATGCCCGCGTCTCTCAGGCTCAGGGCTCGCATTCTCAGTAACCGTGAACTGTGTTCTGATCTCGTCGAGAAATGCTTCCTGCGAGAGCCCGTTGAGATCGCGCACGGTGCGGTTGTACGCAAGTATCTGCACCTGTGAATCCGGAAAAATGACGGTGAGAAAATAGTTGTAGTCTTCTTTGCCAGTATGCCCGAAGCTCTGATCTCTCAACTCCGCACGCGCGCGGCTCGCACTCGCAGCACGATGATGACCGTCTGCAATGTAAAGCAGCGGCACTGACTCAAAGCTCTTCACAAGCGATTCTGTGTCGCTGATACGCCAAATTGTATGTCGAACTCCGTCGGATGCAGTCAGGTCGTACAGCGGCTCTGCCGAGATCGCGGCTGAGACTTGCTCGTCAATCTCGGCGCTACGTCTGTAGGTTAAAAAGACTGGACCAGTTTGAGCGCGCAGCATGAGCATGTGGCGCGTGCGATCGTCTTCTTTATCACGGCGCGTACGTTCGTGTTTGCGAATCGTGCTGTTGTCGTATTCGTCGACAGCGCAACAAGCAACGATTCCGATCTGTTCGTGTTGGCCCATGATCAGGCGATACAAGTACAGACTCGGTTCGGCCTCTTTTTCCAGCGGGCAAGTCGAAATCAGCTTTTCGAAGTTCTCGACGGCCTTTCGATAAACGGCGTCGCTGTGAATGTCAGTGTCTGGAGGGAGATCGATCTCCGGACGCGACACGTGCAGGAAACTGAGCGGATTTCCGTCTGCGAGCGCGCGGGCCTCATCGGTGTTGACGACGTCGTAAGGCACACTCGCCACGGATTCAGCCCGCTCAGCAGCGGGACGCAAAGCGCGAAAGGGACGAATGACCGCCACAGATCCTCCTAAATGCTATTGCGATTTAATTAAAGGCTTAAGGGAGGTTATGACAGGAATGGTGAATTTTGCAATCGGGGCAGATAGGCTAGAATCACGCGGCAATGAGAAAGCTCGCCAGGCTCGTCCCGCGACTGGGTCGCAAGTTCGTCACGCGACCGCGCGAGGCTCTGCTTTTGTGCCGGATGGCGTGGTGGGTTGCGGTTGTGACAGTGACGGCGCGTTGGTATTCATTGCCGCGCGCGCTCGCGATCGTCGCGGGACATAAACACGGAAAACCGCCTGGACGTGTGAAGCAGGAAGAGCTTGCGCGCGCGATCGATCTTCTACTCTCCGCGGATGTTTTGATGTTCAAGCCGATCTGCTGGAAGCGCGCGGCGGTGCTGCATCGTTATTTGCTGCGCAATGGAATCGACACACGCATCATCTTTGGCGTACGCAATGAGACGGGCGGAAAAGTTACGGGCCACGCTTGGCTAGAGGCTGGTGGACAAGCGATCCTCGAGAGCGCTCCGCCAGAATACGTTGTGACCTACCGCTTCCCGTCGAACGATCGCTTCGATCCTCGTCTCGCAACTCTATCGCTCGAGTAGTTAACTCTGCGGCCCTCTGCGTATCTCTGCGCCCTCTGCGTTGAAATCGCTGTTAATCGCAGAGGACGCAGAGATACGCAGAGGGCCGCAGAGAAGAAACCGTGCCGCTACGGCAGGGCTTCGACGTTCAGGAAAAACTTAAAGCTTCCTGTTTGCTGAATGCCAAGCAGGAACCTCACGTCGATACTCGCGCCATTCGCGATCGGCGTTGCCAGCGTTACTGTTCCCGCAGACATCGACGAGTTGAAACCACCGCCGTTTGGCTGTGACGGAGGTTGCTCGAGCGCTGTCCCGTTGACAGTCACGTTGCTTGTGCCGCTACCACACGGTGGACGATCTACTGTCACCACCACTGCGTTCGAAGTTCGCGGTCGTAAATCGGCGATACCACTCGGCGCCGGGAACGTTGTCAGATCAACTATCCGGAAACGCAAGCGAGTCACGTTTCCTCCTGTGTTGTTCACAATCGTTCTGCGAACATCCAAAGTACCAAACGTTGAATTATTCGGCGGATCCGAAGTGAAGTCGCGAACACGATTCGGCGGCGACACTGCGGCAACGCAGATATCGAGCAGGTTCACCGCAAAAGACGCGTTGCGTTCGATCGGCGAACTGAGATTCTCTGGTCCAGGTGTTCCGAGCCGCTGACCCGCGCCGGCAGAAGTACCATTCGTGTCGACGAAGACGAAATCAGCAGCGTTATTGTTTGTGTCTTTCAGGTTTCCGCCCGTCGGACACACGCCAAAGGTTGTAATTGAACCGCCCTTACCGCAATTGTCGCGGTAGAACGAGTAGTTGATGGAGAAAGGAACAAGCGCGGGATAGCCGGTGCCTTCCTTGTAAAGTGTGTTCGCTTCGGAAGTGGAACCAACAGCGTCAATGCGGTTTGCTAAGTTGAAATTCGCTGCAATGCTGGTATTGAAGATCGCGATACCGGCATTGTCGGGAATGTCTGTAGTGTAGGTGGCGTCGCCAGTCGCGGTGGTTCCATTACCAGCGGGATAAGAAGCGAGGCTATATCCCACACTGTTGACGCAAAGATAATGACCCCTGTTGGGGATAACCGTACCATTTGGAATAACGCAACGAGCTACGCCATTCGAAGCGGCCACGGCATAACCGGTACCACCACCGGCGACGGTATGGTCAGCGCCGCTGTTGTTGGCGATCTCAATAAACTCATCGTTCGCTCCGTTTGGACCACGAACGCGGAATTCCGTGATGACCAAGTCGCCGCCACTGACAGGCAACTCAGGAGGGGTGACTGGACCTCCGTTTATACCACCAGGAACTCTTGAGCTTCTTAGGTTGTTTCGAGAGATTGGTTCAGCCGGCTGCGAGGCGATGGGAATGAGGCCGGAATCCGGAGCAGTAACATTTGTAACAGAAATTGGTTGAGCAGCCGGCGCCTGGGGTGTATAGGAACCCAAAACGACGAAAGTGGTTGTTGCAGCTTTTTTCTTCTTTTTCTTTTTGGACGATTTTGTTTCAGGACCAGAGCTTCTACCAGCCTGTGCCTGGGTTTGGGTAACCATGCCGCCGGCCAGCGCGACTTGCGATATACCGAGCACTACCGCAACCAGGCCAGCGAAGACAACGGAAACCCGGAATGACTTAGACATGCCTGTTTTCTCCTTTAAAGGTGGGCCCACGATGTTCAGTGTGGCGCAAAACGGTAGCATGCCCTTTTGAACATAGTCAACGGAATTTAACATTACGTTTTACTTGGACTTGGCCCATGTTTCTGAAAGGAGAGTCGATCCCAATTCACGAAAACCAGGTACATCGCGAGCTGGTGAGGAAAGAAGATATTCATCAGAAATAACGTCGAGAGATGAAAGATTATTCCCACGCCGAGAATCCACCAGCGAACGCGGCGCCAGAAGATCGCGAGCGGAAAAAGCAACTCCCAAACAAGCACAAAACCAACCGCAAAAGGCAGGTAGGCTTTCACCTGCGGTAACCAGAACGCGAGGCGAAATCCGGTGTCGTGCAAGTTATCAAGCGAATGAAAGATCGCGAGGCTTGGCAGATTGTCGGGAGATAGATACTTCCACCCGGCTACTCGCAGCTTGATCAGCGCCGAACTGAAATACGTCCACGCCAGCAACAATTGCATCAGCAGGATTGGATAGGCGTAAGCGAATGTCGGTCGCTCGTCTTTCGTCTTTCTTAAGCGGCTGTCGATCGAGAATGCGTCACCGCACGGAGTGAAAGCGAGCACGAGCAGAAAGTACACGCCCACCATCTCGTCGTGATTGAAATGTCCGAAGCTTCGCAGCAGTCCCTGGTAAAAGAGCACTAAGAGAAATGAAGTTTTCGTGGTTACAACTGTCAGAAATCCGACCGCGCCGAGCAGCAGCGACAACACCATCGCGCTTTTCAAGATCAACATTCCTGATGGCGTCTGTAGTTGGTCGTAGAAACTCCACGGCAGAAATTTCATCGCGCCCGTAGGCCGCAGGATCGTTGGCGGAAGTGATCCGAGTGCTGAGAAGGAAGTGACGAGAACTGAAACGAGAAACGTGCCGTGCACGATGGCCCGCACCACGCCCAGAGCAAAAGCACTCGAGGGAACGACGCGATTTACAATTCCGTGCGCCACGTTTCTATGAACTTGTCGTAATCAGCGTAACGACCGCTTTCCCAGCGATACAGATCGAGCCGGATCGCCTTCAGACGCTGCGGTGAAGACGCGGGGAGTTGTTTGTTGTAGAGATCCCCCCAAACGTGCAGCAAGTCAGGTAGTCGCACACCCGGCGGAAGGTTCTCGACGCCGCCGAAGCGCCGCACGAGCTCTTCGTTGCTGGGGTGAATCGATGCGAGTTTGAAACTCTGATTGCCGATCGTGGCATTCACCATGGTCCATGTGCGGCTGTAGAGAGCGTTCGTTAGTTTGACGGGCCGAATGTCGATCGTCTCTCCGGAAACAGTCTCGCCGCGGAGAATGCAAAAGGAGCGCCCGCGTTCGAGATCGCCGCCTGCCATCATCACGTTCCAGGCCGTAATGGGATAAAGGTTGCGAAGGGACAGGAATGCCCAAACGAGTGGCAGGAAGATCGCTACAGTGAGAACGGCGTATTTGATAACCAGGCGCCGCTCGCGATAGTCATTCGGCGCCAACCAATTTGTAATTTTGGAAATTATCAACGATTCGTTCCACGCTGACAGTGGCTCTGTCGAGCGCCACTTCGTAGTTGGACGTGATATCGGCTGCGATCTCGCGCGTCGTCTTGCCCTCTTCGAGGCCTTTCCAAACAACCATCGCAGTCTCGTTCAGCTGATAGTATTTCTTTGTATTCAGATCTACGAGGATTCCCTCACCGCCATCGAAATCAGTAACCACCACGTGCTTGCCTGGAATGTTAGTTGAATTCATTTTTGTTCAAGCCTTTTTCGTTCGAGTCGCTTATAGGGTTTGATGCTCCAGGTCGCAGCTACTTCGCGAACGAGATTTGAAGCGAGTTGCTGTTTGGCGTCAGTGTCAGTCACAAAGGTGCGCGTCCCGGAAGTCTCCTTCGAATAGATTCGACTCCCGCGCTCGATCTTTTCTAACTCCTCACTCGAGGGACTGACCTTGAAAAACCTCAACACCGTGGATATTACAGGAACAGACAGCTCATTGTAATTAACCAACATGGCGTTGTCGTCAGCGACGCGTTCGGCAGTCGTATAAAAGCTGCCGATTGTTCGCGCACACAGCTCTTCGATTTGCATTTGTTCGACTGCGGCGGGTGAAGTGCCGATGATCGACGCCAGGACACGGCGATCGTTGTCGATGAGCCACGGTGGAACGCTCGTGATATTCGAGACGATCGTTTCGACCGGATCGCGGTAAAGAAAGACCCAGGGCACACGGGGCCAGATCCGTCGGATCCGTTCGATCTGCGCGAAACTGCAACAGGCGAACTTAACGAAGAGGTGTTGTTCATGGCCGGTTCTGCGTTGACTTAGCGCGTGAACCACGCCGCGAAGAAATACCGAGTAGAGCGATTCTTTGACGCTGCCTTCGGGCGCGTCGGTGATGAACCGCGCCACTAGCTTGTCGATTGCGTTTGCTTCGGAGAGGACGATCGAGTTCGTGACCGCGCGGCAGGCGTTGGCGAGTAACGTCGAGCCGCAGCGTGAGGAGTGAAAAATAAAACCAGTGGGAGCGACGCTGTCGAGGAGCTTTTCGAGTTGCGGAAGGACATCAAACTCCGTGAACAACTCGCCGCGATGCGGGTTCTCGGTTTTTGCGCGCTCGACTGTTTGCTGGAAAAACGGCTCGTCCAGACTCACGTCCGACATGTCCATCCACCGAAGTCCGGGACGACCACCCACTACGACCGCATCAACTGGAAGCCAACCTGTCAATCTTGAAAAATCCTGTAATCCTGTCTAATGCTTTGATCCGTTACGCCACGGAATCTTCCCAAAGCTTTGCAGACAAAACAAACATGGCGAGCCGGTGTAAAGATCCGGCGTCAACGATTGCGAACGCAGTGCCGCGAGCGCGTCATTTCTCTTTCGCAACTGCGCGGCGGCCAGGTCGAGAAAGCGAGCGTAAGCAGTCGCAAACGACTCTTCATTCAAATCCGCGACAACGTCCAACTCTTCAACCGCGCCACGAAACCCGGAAAGATTGCAACAAAGCGAGAGCCGTCCGCGATAATCGATGTTCATACTCGTCGCGGCGAGTGGCGCGCACGGCGGACGGTGCTCATCGACGTTGTAGTAACCAACATCAATCCCGATATCCATTTTGAAAATGCGCGCGAGAATCGCGATCTCCTCTTCGGCAACACGCTGCTCCGCGAGACTCAACGCCGAATCGTCCGCGACGCCACTCGACGTCGGCATCACGTGTACGAAGTGCAGCGAAGCGGCTCCCATCCTCGCGGCGAAGATCGCGATCTGCTCGAGCTGGTCTACCAGGTCACGCCGGATCACGATCTTGATCCCAAACGGCAGTTTCGACACATAGCAACGTGAGAACGCGCGAACAAGACGATCGAAAGATCCTTTGCCGCGCCAGTGATCGTGACTCTCTCGCGTGACACCGTCGAGACTGAACGCGACGTGAGAAACAGCGGTGCGGTTGACTTGTATCGCAGGCCACACACGATCGAAGTGCCAGCCGTTCGTAACAAAGCTGACGGTCAACCCCGCTTCGCCGATCAACTGGAGTGTTTCCGCAAACGAAGGATGAAGCGTCGGCTCGCCGCCGGTGAAGCTGACGCGCGTGATGTCCGCGGCGTCGCGCGCTTCGCCGACTATCCGCCGCAAAAGATCGATGGGAAAAAACTCAGCGTGCGAACTATAGAGGTTCTCGTCAGAGCGAAAGCAGTAGCTGCAATGCAGGTTGCAGATATTCGCGAGCTCCACGCTCAAACGTCGTGGTCCATAGTCGCCATTGAACGTAGTCTCAGTCTCCATCAGGTTATTCTGCACACTTGAGATTGAGGCGGACCCGACGCTACCGCGTTACGGTACTGACCCGCTCACACTCTCACGCCACTTGGTTGAGGTCAGTACCGTCACGCGGTAGCGTCGGGTGACCGCTCGCATTAATGTTACTCAGTAAATCCGACGCAAACCCGGGTACAAGCAGATCGCGGCCGGCGTGTAGATCGAAAGCGCTGGTTTGACGCGCGAGTGCGGAAAGCACTTGCAGATTAGCACCCGCAATCGAAGCATCGTACGTCGCCCACGGGCACGCTCTGATCAAGCGCGCCATCGTTTCCACTTGCGTCAGTTTTTTGAGGTCGCTCTGCTCTTCACCACTAAGACGAGTAAAAACCAACAACCCTGGAATCGCTTGTTGCCGGCGCTGCGATGGAAACACGTCATCAGGTTCCAAACGCGTTTTAGTCGCACGATTGCCACCACTCAGCGCAAAGAAACTGCGAAAGCCGCGGGCTTCCACCTCACCTCCGGCGAAACTCAACAACAGCTCGTCGTCCGAAAGATATGGCCACCCCGCAGTCGCAAGATTCAACGCCAGCGTCGATTTGCCGCTACCCGATGGACCAACGATGAGCACGCCCTTTTCGCTCTCAGGATCAACCATTCCCGCGCTATGAATCTCAAACACCCCATAGCGCCGCAAGCCCGCACAGATCGCGAACGAGCCCATCCTCGCCAACGTCACGTCACCTTCAACCGGAATGCCCTCGAGCCAGATCTTTACCACGACCGGTTTGTCATGCTGAAGATGCATCAACGAATTGCCGAGTGCGAGATAGAAGCCGGCATTGTCCGTGTAACATTGCCCACCGTCGCCAATTTCGAACTGATCGAGATCTCGGGGAATTTGTGGTCGCGTGTTGTCGCAAGAGAAATGAATGCGAATGTCGGGCGCGCGTCCGGGAGAAGAGACTGGCGTGAGTTGCCATCCAGCACAGAGCCGTTCGATCAGACTGCCTAATCGTTGATCTGTGCTCTCAACAAATAACAACCGACCGGCGACCGCGTAAAGCATGCGTGAAGCCGGCCGGTCAGAGACCTGAATAACTTCCATGTAAGCGGAATTCTGTTGCGTTAGTTAGTCACACCGCTTGTGGCTGACTGAAAGAACGTAGTTGCTTCAAGAACATCAACAGGAACAGAAATTGTCGGTTCGACAAATGCTTTTTTACCTTCGCTTCCCCCCGTAGCAGACTGATTGTTTAGAGCGAGCTCTTCGTTAATAATCTCGTTTTGCTTAGCCAAGGTGTTAGCCGCCTCCTCGAGTCATTGTTGGTTAATATAGATTCTCGAACGACCTCATGGCAACATAAATATGGACCAGCGTCGCTTCAAGCTTCTGCGCGCAAGCGCACTTTATTCAAGGGTTCTCCTGAGTCAGTTTTGGCTCGAGTAGAACCAACCGCAAGGCTCGTTTTTCGGCTCGTGTAAGATCGGCTCGCAGGAAGAGCCGAATATGGGGGGACAGTTGCCGAACCACTTCCTCGATAGGAAGTTTTGAGATATCAGCATCGACGATCGAAACGTTCGGATCCTGAATATCAACTGGAATGCCTAGCTCTTCTCCCATCTTGAGAAGCACTACCGCCAATGGTTGTTTTTTGGCTTTTATCGTAAACGTGTTGTTGAGATAAGTGACGCGAAGCGATTGTTCCTCAGCCGCCTTCTTCTCGGCATCACTCTCGGGATCCGTTCCCTCTTCAGTGTTGCCTTCAATCAGAAACGCCTGTGTCGTCCCATTTACTGCCGCGCTCAGCGGTGGTTCGCCCTGTTCGGCGTCGTAGAAGTAGATCCCGAGCGGTTTCGGAGGCTCCATCGATCCCGTGTCCATCTCGTAATCCACGTAAACCGTAGGCGACATTAATTGGAGTGCCTGGTCGAGAGTCAATTCACTGAACTCGATCGAGATCAACTCATGCGTCCGTTGTGGCCCAAGAAACACCGGAACCTTCAGTTTCTTCGCAAGGTCCTGGGCCACTGCCGACATTTTTGCTTTCTCAGCCTTGAGCGAAATGTTCAGTATCGGCGTCGTCTTGACGGTAAGCTCGTATGGCTTCTTCGGGGCTGGTTTCGAATCGGCGGGCTTCGATGCGGATTGCTTTGGTTCAGTTTGCGGCGCCGTGGGCTTCTGCGCGAGCACAGTCGCATATGAACCGAGAGACAGTAATACAGCCAAAGTCAGACCCTTCGCCTGCTGGCAGAAAAACATGCATTTCAAAGCTTTTAATACCTTGTCCTTTGCGTGATAAGCAGTTGCTGCTTCCGGCGACTGACCGCGCCTTTGATTAGCGTGAAACTAACACGGTTAAAAAAATCCGTCAAATTTTAGTACGGATTAGGCGGAACGGTCTGATTAAGTAGTAAACGAAATTGAGTGCGGACGGAATTGAGCGACCGCCGAGATCGCTGTCGGTAGGCCGGAACACGTAAACAAGATAGCGCGCGCGTGCGCTCAACGTTTTGCGCACTCGGATGTTGTATTTGAAGATCTCGCGCGAAGTCGCAGGCACGTGCGTCGTGCCGTTGAAGAGATGCTCGACGACGTTTTCGGCGAGCGATTCGAGACGTTCGTCCGTCGCGCAGCGTTGCTTCACTTCCGGTGGTAAACGGGCGTCCAGGAGTGTCTCGGCGAGGAACAGGCCGAGCAAAAACATTCGCTCGGTATCTGCGTTTGCAGCGCGTTCGAGCAGCCTGGTCCAATCGAAAGTATGTCGCGCGATCAGTTCTGCGACGTCGCAAATCCAGCTCAGCCGCTCCCAAAGGTGCCGCGAGCCATGCACGCAAAGTGAAAACAGCAGATCTTCGGCAGACAGTGTTTTGACCAGCGTGCCGTTGATCTCGATCGTTACGAGGTCTTGCCACAACTGCTCTGCGCTGACCGACGACGCAAACAGGTGCGGCGCGACTTCCCAGTGCAACTCGACGATCAAACGACGGTTGTCGCGCGCGAACTGCATGTTGTGTTGCGTGCGGAGCAGGAGTTCCTGCTGCTCGAGTGAAAGCGATTTGGTCGGGGCGTAGCCTTGCATGAGCAGAATGTCGCGCGCCTTCAACACATCGCTCTTCTTCACAATTACGTCGAGGTCGACAAACCGCCTGAGCGCGAGATTTTCGTACGCGAATGAGGCGAGCGCTGGTCCTTTGTAAGGGATCGCTTCGATACCCTGAGCCGCAAACAAATTGATTAGCCTGCAAAGCTCGGCGGTGAGAATCGTGTTCCGAGCCGCGTTCTCTAAATATTGTTGCTTGAGCTTGCGAAGGAACTCCTGAGGCACAACATCGGACGCGTGCCTTTTCAGTTGAACATACAGCAGCGGCACAACTGCATGCCGTCGCGCCAAAAGAAACAAGTACTCCCAATCAACGTTCGTTGCCGCAAGCGCCCGCAACCGCGCCACGACCTGCGGCGTCGCAGTCGTCCGCGCACAACACAACAAAAGGTCTCTCGCTACAAAATGCATGTCAGGCCACAAAAAGGCACAAAAGGCACACAAAAAGGGCGTCTTCAGAACCCAAGGGTCTCAGAACACAAAAAGGGTGTCTTCAGAACCCAAGGGTCTCAGAACACAAAAGGGGCGTCTTCAGAACCCAAGGGTCTCAGAACACAAAAAGGGCGTCTTCAGAACCCAAGGGTCTCAGAACACAAAAAGGGCGTCTGCCAAGGAATGATATTTTGTGTGCCTTTTGTGCCTTTTTGTGGCTCTACTCATTGACCTTGAGTACGGCTAAAAACGCCTCTTGCGGGATCTCGACGCGCCCCACTTTCTTCATCCGCTTCTTGCCCTCTTTCTGTTTCTCGAGCAGCTTCCGTTTGCGCGTGATATCACCACCGTAACACTTCGCGATCACGTTCTTCCCAAGCGCCTTCACCGTCTCGCGCGCGATAACTTTGTTTCCAATCGCCGCCTGAATCGGTACTTCGAACAATTGTCGCGGAATCAACTGCTTCATCTTCTCCGCCAGCGCACGTCCCTTCGGCTGCGCAGTGCTGCGATGAAGAATCAGCGACAACGCATCAACCGGCTCGCCCGCCACGAGCACGTCAAGTTTCACCAGGTCACTCTCCCAGTAACCCGAAACGTTGTAATCAAGCGAAGCATAACCACGCGAAACGGACTTCAGGCGATCGTAAAAGTCGAGCACGATCTCATTCAGCGGCAACTCGTAGGTGAGCATCACGCGATTCGACGTGATGTACTCAAAACCTTTTTGCATCCCACGCTTCTCTTCGAGCAACGGAAGAATCCCACCAAGGTATTCGTCGGGCGTGAGGATGACGGCGTGAATCACGGGCTCTTCGATCTTCGCGATGCGGCCCGGGTCGGGCATCTTCGCCGGCGAATCGATGTCCGTAACCTCACCGTCGGTAGTCGTCACAGTGTAGCGCACGCCCGGAGCCGTCGTAATCAGATCGAGATTAAACTCACGCTCCAAACGTTCCTGCACGATCTCCATGTGCAGCAACCCGAGAAATCCGCAGCGAAAACCAAAACCGAGCGCCGCCGAAGATTCCGGTTCGTAAAAGAACGACGCATCATTCAGTCGCAGCTTGTCGAGCGCGTCGCGCAACTCTTCGTACTGTGCGGCGTCCACCGGATATAACCCGGCAAACACCATAGGCTTGATCTCCTGGAAACCCGGAAACGGTTGCTGCGTCGGACGCGCGGCTTCCGTGATCGTGTCGCCAATCTGCACGTCTGCGACCGCTTTGATCGACGCCGTGAGGAAACCCACTTCGCCGACGCTCAATTGATCGATCGGCGTCGGCGTGGGTCGATTGACGCCGAGTGTTTCAACCTGGTAATCGCGACTCGCATTGACGAATCGTATCTTCATTCCCGGCCGAATCGTGCCTTCGATCACGCGGAAAAGCACGATCACACCGCGATAAGAGTCGTACCACGAATCGAAGATCAGTGCTTTCAGAGGCGCTGTCGCATCACCTTTCGGTGGCGGAACGTCGCGCACGATTGCTTCGAGAACGTCCGCGACACCTTCACCCGTTTTCGCGCTGGTGAAGATTGCGTTGTGTGTTTCCAGTCCGATGAAGTGTTCGATCTGTTCGATTGCTTTTTCAGGTTCGGCGCCCGGCAGATCGATCTTATTGATCACCGGAATCAGCTCGAGATTGTTTTCGATGGCGAGGTAAGTATTCGCGAGTGTTTGCGCTTCGACACCCTGCGAAGCATCGACGATCAGCAGCGCGCCTTCGCACGCCGAAAGCGAGCGCGACACTTCGTACGAGAAATCGACGTGACCCGGCGTGTCGATCAGATTCAACACGTACTTCTGCCCGTCCTGCGCTTTGTAATCGAGCCTGACCGCATGGGCCTTGATCGTGATGCCGCGTTCGCGTTCGAGGTCCATGTTGTCGAGCACCTGGTTTTCCATCTCGCGTTCAGACAGAGCTCCGGTAAGTTCGAGCAGCCGGTCGGCGAGCGTCGACTTGCCGTGATCGATGTGGGCGATGATCGAGAAGTTGCGAATGCGAGAAGGATCCATAAAAAGTCGTTATTCAGGGAAATGCTGGTTCACGTAAGCCCGCGCTTTTTCAGTGGTGTTGATTGTTTGAATGAAGTCGCCGTTGCGAAGCACCCACGCAACGTGCGCCGCCAGAAACTGGTTATAGTTGTCGCCTTGTGTGTAGTCTTCGTTCATCAAACCGATCTTCACAGAGACTCGTCGCGCAAGTTCGCCATCGCCCGTCATGACCGCAGCCTGGTAGAGCTTATGCTTGTCTTCTTCAGTCATCGAGCTCGCGGTAGTCGATGAATTAGTTGACGAGCTCGAATTGTTGTTACTGTTTGCATTTGAGTTGTCGTCTACGTTGGAATTGCGGTTTGTGATCAGATTGTAGTTGCGACCCGTGGGAGTTCGATAAGCAAAGGCGTAAATCAGTGCGGCAGCGATCACGACCACGATCAATCCCAAGCAACCTGCACCGCCACAGCCGAGAGCAATCTTCTGATTTCGAGTCATCGTTTTTGCCTCATTTAATAGACTTGTAAGAACTCGCGAAAATTACTTAACAGCCTTCATCCACGACACACAGCGTTGCAGGTGCTCGTGCATGCTTTGCGCGTCGCCGTGGCGGATGGCGCCGTGACCGGGCAGCACCCACTGAAATTCATAACTCAGAAGTTTTTCCATTGAACGAGTCTGCTCGGGCCATGAATACCACGCAACACTGCGGAACGCAGTCAGCGTTTTGCGCTCGGGTGACCATGCGAGGTGATCGCCCGTGAACAGAAACTTATTTTGATAAAGAAACACCACGTGACCACGAGTATGTCCCGGTGTTGGAATGATGAGCAAATCGTCGTCGAGCTGAACAGGATCGGTGCCTTGAATTACGTGCTCGACCCCGAGACGAGCGGCGCCGTCGTCGCGATGCATCACCCGTTCGCAATTAAATCGTTTGCGAAACAGTTCGTGATCCGCGACGTCGTCTTTGTGCGTCAGAAGCATTTGGCTGACGCCGCCCATCGCTTCGATGCGTTTGAGTAGTTGACTCGCGAAGCGGGGCGAGTCGATGAGGATGTTTCCGCCTTCACTTGCCGGACGTGTGATGAGATAACTCCACGCGCCGAAACTTGATTCTGAAGTGAAGCCACAGAAGTAAACGTTGTCGTCGATCGGCATCGGAAAGGCGTCGATGCCGGTGTGCGGATCGTGACGTTCGGTTGTGCCGATCGAGCCGGTTGGACAAGCGACAAGCGCCATCATTGCGAGCCGGATTTCTTCCGCGGTTTCAGGTTGATGATGAACGCTGCACTGATCGCCGTGGTCGCGAAAGATTGCGGGCGCTAACTCGCTACACGTCTCGCAGTCGATGCAGGTCGAGTCGACGAAGAAATCGCCCGGGACATTCTCGGGTAAACGTTGTTGCAGGCTTGCCACGAAGACATAGTAGCCGCAAAAAGGCACAAAAGGCACACAAAGGAAATGTTAGAGGTCAAATTCGTTAATCAGGCGGTGGAGGTAGGATCGACTAATACCGAGTCGTTTGGCTGCTGCCACCTTGTTATTGTTTTCGGCCTGAAGCGCGCTGACTATCATGCGACGCCTTACGGCTTCGACGGCGCCTTCCAATGTGCTTTCGTCGCCGGGCGTCGTGCCTGGCAGTGCGCGCAACATTTTTTCCGGCACGAATTCGAGACCGAGAGTCGACGTGTTGCTCAGCACGACGAGTCGTTCGATCAGATTCTCGAGTTCGCGCACGTTGCCCGGCCAGTCGTAATCCAACAACACCTCGACTAAACCCGGTTCGAGCTCAGGTGTCGACTGTCCGTATTTCTGCGCCGATTTAGCCGCGAAATGCGCGGCGAGGATCGGAATGTCGTCCGGCCGCTCACGCAGCGGCGGTAAATGCAACGGCACAACGTTGAGTCGAAAATACAGGTCCTGGCGAAATCGTCCCTGCGCGACTTCCTTTTCGAGATCGCGATTGCTTGCTGCGATCAAACGAATATCGACGGTCAAGGTCTTAGTCCCGCCAACCCGCTCAAACTCACGCTCCTGCAACACGCGCAGAAGTTTCACCTGAACTGCCGCACTCAAATCGCCAATCTCATCGAGAAAGAGCGTCCCACCATTCGCGAGTTCGAAGCGACCTTTGTGCGCTTGAACTGCTGAAGTAAACGCGCCTTTCTCGTGACCAAACAACTCCGACTCGATCAGCGCTTCCGGCAATGCCGCACAACTCACAGCCACGAATGGACCACCCGTCCGCGGGCTCTCCTGGTGAATCGCACGCGCCAGCATCTCCTTGCCCGTACCGTTTTCACCACTCAACAACACTGTCGCACTGGTCGCGGCAACTGAGCGCGCTTGCTTCAACACCTTTTCGAGCACCTGGCTCGATCCCATCAAGTGCGTGAATCCTGGCGGCCGCGAAAGCTCCGCGCGAAGCCGCCGATTTTCGACCTCCAGTTGTCTCATCCGCGCAGCCTGGTTGACGATGTGCAACAGCTCCGCCGGATCGAGTGGCTTTTCAAAGAACCCGTAAGCTCCGCGTCGCACAGCTTCGAGGGCCGCGCGTTTCGAGTCACTGCCAGTAATCACGACCACCTGAAGCGGCGGGTCCTGCGAACGCGCGACGTCGATCAGCGCCAGTCCTTCGGCTATGTCCTCGGTGTTCGGTGGGAGGTGCAGATCGCTGACGACAACGTCGATTTCCGCTTCATTAATCTGCGCGCACGCCTCATCTCGCGACGACGCTTGCAGCACGTGGTAGTCCGAAACCAGCGCCCAGTAAAGACCACTGCGCACTGACTCGTCGTCGTCGACAACCAGGACCGTCCCTTTGGGTTGTACCTGCGTGCTCATCTTTCGAAACCGGCGGCCACAGCCACGCTGTGCCGCACACGTACGCATAAAAACGAAAATCCCTGGGCGGGTACTGCTGGAGGAACTGGGCTTACGGGCAAGTATTGCAAAAAAGGCTTTGCCGCGCCTCTTTCTTAGTTACGCCTATCGTGTGGAATCGATGGTAGCACGACGCGAAATGTCGTTCCAGCGCCTTCGACCGAATCGACTTCGATCGAACCGGCGCTTGCCTGGATCACTTCGCGACACGTGTAAAGCCCCAAACCGATACCGGTTTTCTTGGTGGTGGAGAACGGGCGGTAGAGCCGGCTCTCGATGAACGATTTGCTCATGCCGCGGCCGGTATCGCTGACGGAAAACATCGGCGCGCCGCCCGGCGTGTAAGCCGCTTCGACTGTCAGCGTGCCGCCGTGATCCATCGCTTCGAGCGCGTTAAGAACAAGGTTCTCGATCACTTCTTCAATCCTTGCGGCATCAACCAACGCATAGAGGTTCTGAGGCAGGCGCGTGACGATGGTGTGCTTGTTGCGCAACGGTTCGGCATTCATGGCGATCACGCGTTGCATGATCGGCACGAGATCAACATTCGTTGGTCGCTTGTGTTCGCCGCTCAGGCTCGTCAGCGGCCGTGCGAGGCGCGCGACGAGAGCTTTGAGTTTGTCGGTGGCGCCGGTGAGGCCTTTCAAAGCATCAACACGGAATTGCGGATTATCGTAATGACGTTCCATGTTGGAAACAGTTAACGAGAGACCTTCAATCGCGTTCTTCAGATCGTGAGTGAGCATGGCTGACAGCCGGACGAACGATTCGAACTGTCGCGACTCTTCCTCGCGCGCGATTTGCGCCCGCAGTAGTTCAGTGACGACGTTGATGTTGTCAGCAATCCCGCGGGCGTCGTCACTCGATTGCAGAATAATGCGTCGATTCAGTTCGCCTTTCGCGATCGCTGACAAGTCTTCTCGAACACGTGCGATACCACTCGACCGATTCTTAACGTGATGTTCGAGTATGAACGCAGCCGCGAGTGCGGCCAACAACGCCAACACCAGACCGGCAATTCCCCAGACATGAACGCTCGACATGGAATCAGCGCGCTGTCGCGCCACGATCGCAGTCACACCTAATTGCGGAAGGAGCGCTGACGCCACCTCGTAACTAGAGCTGTCCTGCCGAGTCGGATCTACGCTGCTGTCACTCGTGTAAACCGTCTGACTATCGAGATTGACAGCCACGACCTTGCCCGATCGCGAGTTCCAGCCACGCGATGCGGTCGCAAATACAGTTTGCAAGTCCAACACACCCACGACGGCGCCGAGATTACTGCCGGTTTTTTCGTCGTTGATTGGAGCGCTGTAGTTAATCGTTCGTGGTGTGCTGCCGGCGTTCTTGAACAGGAGAGTACCCTGCGAGCTCCAAACTCGCTGGTCCACAGGAGCAAGATTTGCCGCATCGAGATTCGTGAAGGTCCATTCGCCGGGACTTTTTTGAAAGCACAACGGTTTTCGATCGTTACTGAAGAGCGTCAGGCTCTGAAAATTCCGGCTCAGTCCAGCCACCGACTTCAAACTCAAACGCGTGGCCATCATCTGTTCGTAATTGGACACGGGATCGATTTCGTTCCGCTCTTTTTTGAAGAGGACATTTTGTACCGGCGACTCGACGGCGAAGCCAAGGATGTCTCGTTCACGCTCTTCCAGTAACTCATCGACGGCGACGGTGAAGGAATTGAGATCGTCCTGCGCGACGGTATTGAGTGTGGAATCAACTTTTCTGACACCGTTCCAATAATTCAACGCTGCCAGGAGAAGCAGTGGTATCGCGCAGAAGATGAAGTAGGTGAGAAAGGGTTTGGGCCGCATCATTTTATTGCCAATTGTCGATTGCCAATTGCCAATTTAGTTTCTCGATTACTTCGGCAATTGGCAATTGGTAATCGGCAATCGACAATTGGCAATGTGTCATACTCGTTTTCTGCCGAATTCGTTGAGCAGTGGAGCGAGTGTTTCGATGATCTGATCGTGCGCTATGCCGTTGCTGGCGATCAGCCCGTTCCGGTTTTGCACGTCAGGTACGTTGTAATTCAGCGGGTAGCCGAAGAGATCGGTGATGCGGCCACCGGCTTCAGTCAGGATTACTTCCGGCGCGCACGTGTCCCATTGTTTCGTTCGCGACGAGAGGTGAATGTAGACGTCGCACTGTTGTTCGATCAGCAAACCAACCTTGATGCCAACCGAGCCGCGTCGCACTTCGTCTTTGAAACCGAAACGCTGCACGACTTGGTTCATGCGCGGGCTTCGGTGCGACCGACTCGCGGCGAGGCGCATTTGGTAGAGCGCGCGAGTTTGTGAAACGGTCGCGCGTGCGGGTTCAAACTGCGGACGTTCGATCCAGGTTCCCTCGTCGCGGATTGCGCGGTAGAGAAGTCCGGGCAGTGGTTGATAGACGACGCCGAGTGCACATTGACCGTCTTCAGCGAGTCCTATTTGCACGGCGAAATCGCCGTTGCCGTCGATGAAGCCATTCGTGCCGTCGAGTGGGTCAACCATCCAGACGCGCGACTTCTCGAGCCGGTGCATGGTGTCGACAGATTCTTCGGCGAGGATTCCGTCGTTCGGAAACTCGCGTTTCAAGCCGTTGACGATCAGCTCATTCGCGATCGTGTCGGCTTGCGTCACCGGTTCGGCGTCGTTGTCGTAATTCTTCTGCGCAATCTTGAGCGGGCCTTCGTAATGCTCGAGGATCGCGGCGCCGGCCGCTCGCGCCAATTCACACGCGACGCGCAGTTCGTGTTCGTAAGATTTCTTTTGTGACATTAGTTATTAACCACGGATGACACGGAATAAAATCCGGATTCTTCATCCGTGTTATCTGCGGCTGAAACTTCTTCCCGCATCGCGTACAGCCGCGATCGTCTCCTCAATATCCGCCTTCGTCGTCCGGAAGTTCGTGACACACGCGCGCAACGCAAAGCGCCCGTTCACCGTCGCATTCGAAACATAAGCGCGTCCTCCTCTTTGGACCAATCCCATCACACCC
This sequence comes from Pyrinomonadaceae bacterium, assembly GCA_035571655.1. Classification (GTDB taxonomy): domain Bacteria; phylum Acidobacteriota; class Blastocatellia; order Pyrinomonadales; family Pyrinomonadaceae; genus PSRF01. Next base: position 133 of record DATNCH010000109.1, on the reverse strand, counting down.
TCGTTCAACTCATTCAACTCCTGCTCGCTCATCCCTGAATGCGGCACGTACCGGAAACAGCAAATGCTCAACTCCACCGGCGCCAGCAACTCGAAATCATCCGCTTCGGAAACCAACTGCCCGAGATATTCCG
>DATNCH010000108.1:0-7011 GCA_035571655.1 Pyrinomonadaceae bacterium | reverse complement strand
GAGAATATTTGCAATTAAGAGTTCGGCGAATGACTTGCCGCTGGCCTTCTCGATTACCTTGTCCAGTTCTGCGAAGCGATTGCCGTTGTAGCGGTACTGCTCGCCGGGATTTCCTTCGGATGTGTGGGAAAACAAGTGGCGCACTCTAATGACGCCATCGCTCTCGAGCGTAATGCCGTACTTTGAAACAGGATCGTCCAGCTTAACCTTTCCCTCCTGGACCAACTGCATGAGGATCGTGGATGCAAACGTTTTGGTCAGCGATGCGAGGTGGTAGGCGGTATGTTCGGTTGCAGGAATCTTATTCTCAACGTCTGCATAACCGAATCCCTTCGCCCAAATCACTTTTTGATCTTTCACGATGGCAGCGGAGTAAGCCGGTATCTTCAGCTCTTGTCGCAGGCTTTCGAGCAGTGTTTCAAAGCGGGGAATCCGTTCCAATTCCGACGTTCGGTTGACCTTATGTGCGCCCATGGCGCGGACGAATAAAGTCTGTCCGAGAAGGGCCGCGGTGAGAATGAGTGCGACTAAGCCTGGTGCTTTGAGCTTCATAATGAATCCTCGGTAGTGTCCGTTTTGAATGGATTTCTCTGCGTTCCTCTGCGTATCTCTGCGTTCTCCGCGTTAAAGAGTTTTTCAACGCAGAGATACGCAGAGGAACGCAGAGGAAAACTTACGTGTTCTGTTAAGCAAAACACCGCCGCCCACAGTTTTGTGTAAACAAAGAATGTGGCTAGTTCGAGTTTTCCAGCAGTTCCTTGAGATAGCCCTGCCAGATTGAAGCGATCGTATGTGTGCCATGCCCGCGAGTTTGATCTGTAATCGGTAACAGCACGTATCGACCGTTCTTCACGCGCTTAATCTCCCGCTCCATTATTCCCAACTCAGGCGGATTGATCAGATCATCAGCAGAGTTAACTGCGATCAATGGTGCTTTGATCTTTTCGAGCATTGGAGATGGGTTATATTCACGCGACGAGTCGAAGTAGTAGAGCATATCGTTGGCATCGCTTCGCACAACCGCACTCTTCACACGCTCCTCGTAGAATTTATCGGCGGCATCACGAGTCGGCGCCTGTTTATGCCACTGCAACGGCGCGCTTCCCATTAGTAACAGAATATTCTGAGCAGCGGTCATCCCCTGTACTGGCTGAGTTTTGTATTCACCATTATTCCAGGATGGATCATTGCGAATCGCATCCATAATCATCTTCCTCATGATTCGATTGCGACCGGCGATCTCAATCGGCATGCTTGCCAGCGGCATCAAGGCATCCATGAAGTCGGGATAAGTTTCACCCCACACCCACGTGTGCATTCCACCCATTGAAGTGCCCATGACGAGACGCAGGTGATTGACGCCCAGTTTCTCGGTGATGAGTCGATACTGCGCGAGCACCATGTCGTCGTACGTGTAATGAGGAAACTTCATGTGGAGCCCGTTGCTCGGTTTGCTGGATCCACCATGTCCGATAGCGTCAGGAAGAATGATGAAGTACTTAGTGGCGTCGAGTAGTTGACCGGGCCCAAAAAGGACGTTGGCAAATTGTGGGGAGAGAAACTGCGCACCTGTGCCTCCGGTGCCGTGCATAATCAGGACAGCATTGCGTACGACGCCGCTGTTGTCTTTCGCTGGTGTACCGATAGTGAGGTAATGAAGTTTCAGTTCGGGAAGAGACTCACCTGAGCGAAACTTGAAGTCGTTGATTGTATAGTCGCCCTCGACTGGTGCTGGATAGTTCCTTTGTCGTTCCGGAGTTGTTTGAGAGAACGCGAGCGTGCAAGTGGCGACGACAATTAGCAGGATGCGAGTACGCGGATTAGACATGCAACCTCTTCCAGGTAACGAGATTGGCAAACCATGGGTCAGGTATGGCAGTTACCAATACCACATGGGAGCGTTACCCCGCACGCCATAACTGACAGATCATTTCGGAATTAGCTATTGATTACTGATTGTTGCCGTTGTCCCATCGAATTTGGTTATGTTGATTGTAAACGGTTCGTTGTAGGACCTCGCCCGGTCTCGCAGAATGCTGAGCCCGACTTGCTCACCAAGCAGTATGGACCAGTAGGTTGAACTGCGAAAGTGAATGCCGGCGTGAATTCCGTGACCGGCAGAGATATTGAACGCGAGTTTGCTCAATTCACCATTCACTGTGAGCGGCGCACCAGAGTACGGGACCAGGGACAAACCGTCTGCTGCGGGCATCACTGGGTTGGGAATCACAAAATTGCCGTCAAAGAAAAACTTCAGCATCGTGATACAAGCACCGCCAACGGTTCCGTGCCCGGTTGGATAGCATGGATGGGTTGGTGATCCTTCGGGAAATGCCTGTGGCAGCAGATAGGTACCATAAGTTGAAAAAATCAGCGGGAGGACGTTCGACTTGGTGACATCTTTGTGGAGAGCCTGCGCTGCCTGAGGAGCGGGCCTCGCATCGGTAAGCTTTGCGTGAACCAAGGCGCCGTACTCCTCCGGCCGCATTCGCAGATCCTTGATCCACTTGTGAAACCAGGATGCCTTGAGCGCTCGTGTGGCAACTTCTGTGAGCGTTCCCGCTGCGTCTGGTCCTCCGAACGTGCCAAAGGCTTTCTGTGTATTTGAACCAACGTAAGGACTCGTCGGATTGGGCGGGGCACCCATGCCTGCCAAAACCAGAAAGGCTACAAAGTAAGCTTGATAAAGGACGTCCACGCGAGTATAGGCAGCAAGGTCTCGACCGTTCCTGATAAACCTGAGAGTAGAGTCGAAGGCCACTTGACGCCCTGAATCCCCGCCGTTTTGTACGAGCTGATATTCGCTGACTGAAGTCATGAAGTCGGTTATACCACCGCCAACGGCAAGGAATGTTTGATATCTCTGGCTAAGGGGTTGTGCACCCAAAAACGTTGGCTGAAGCATGAACTGCGAGACGTAAGGGCCCTGTACATTTCCGTCGCCAGAGAAGAACTGTCCTCGAAAGAGATTCTGTGGTGTGACAGGAGAGGGGAATTGATTATTTGAGCTGCTCTTAACGAATGACAGCTTGTTCATATCAGAAACTGCCTGAGCAACCAGTGGGTTAGTGGAGTACTGAGTAAATGGCACATCGGCCAGCAAAGCGCCCCAGTAGTGCTCAATCGCTTCCGCTGCCGTTTGTGCGCTTGTCACACTTGGTGCCGGTGGAATCACAGAAGCGTGCGAATCGACGCCTTGAAGATCGAATGCGAGAGCTCCCTGCGGTCCATTTAGCCTCGAGTTTGGACCACCTCCCGGACTTCCGACAATAATATTTTCGAAGTCTGCAAAATTGCCGGTCGTGAGCGCATTTTTCATGCTGAGCCAGGACGCGGCATTCGGCACTCCAAGAGCGTCGTGCGCTAGACCCTTGCTATAACTGCTGCTGAAATCTGTGAACACCGCCGCATCGCCGTTGTCAGGCTGAGTGCCAACGTCGATGTTCTCCGACTGGGCCGTTGATGTGCGATAGTTTAGGCTCGCAGCCGCGCGAGCGGCGGATCCATATGGCACAACTGAGGCTTGAACAAGTGAGTCTGCTCCGCCAAATAAAGGTCGTAACGGAAGTGCCGCCGCTGCGCCGGCAACGGTTGCGGCACCCCTTACAAAATTTCTTCTGCTTAGATTCAATTCATCTCGTTGAGAACGGGCCAGGTCTCTCTTAGTCATTTAGTCTCTCCTTTATGATCCGGGTGCTGGACAAGAACAAACGATTGGTTGTGACGATCTGCTCTTGCTGTTCTACGTGTTGAGACACACAGGACCGACGAGTTGACAACGCACACTCCCGTCCGGTCCTGTAATCACATCTTGTCGGATGTGTCGGGGGGCTTACTTAATTGCAATTTGAGGCTGTTACGAGTGCTGCGTTAAGACTGATCAGCGATCGTTCCAGAGCAATGCACGACGGAGGCAAAGGCAAAAAAGACGTTTACTCACTTTGTGTGAGCAAACCTCGAAGACAGTCATCTTCAGAGCTATCGGGCGGAAAGTATCACGATTCGCAGTTTCGGACGACGGATTTTTAAGTGACGTTTTATGAGTGCGCGCCACTCTATAACGTAATGCCTCGCATTGCACCAAATCTTGAAGGAGAAGAAAACATGAAACGTTCACTATTTATGAAATTCCTCGTACTCACGTTTGCGCTGTTGGTCGGAAGTCTCGCAGTTAAAGCAAACGAACGTCCCTTTTCACTCAACGGAACAGGTATCGCGGTACCAATCATTGATGGCAACGGCAACTTCGTTGGCGCTGAACCAACTGGTTCCGGTAATGCAACCCATCTCGGTATGTTCACCAACACAGGTCACGTGAGTTTCACGCCCGACGCATCCAATCCAACCATCCTTCACCCGAGCGGTGGAGGTGTCTTAACGGCAGCGAACGGCGACAAACTCAACTTCGTCATCATTAGTGGCGCTTTGGACTTAACTACTGGGATAGGAACCGGAGATTTTGAATTCACTGGCGGAACCGGTCGCTTCGCTAACGCTACCGGGCACACGTTGGGTGTCATTCAACAGAACATCGTCACGGGCGCCTACGTACTCACTCTCGTCGGGAATATCGATTACTAAGATCGATTCTACAGTTCAGACTGTTTTTTCAAGTGGGCAGGCTCAAGTGGCCTGCCCTCATTCTGTGTCATCTGTGTAATCTTTAATCAGAACAGGTACGGAACCATTCGTTTCGTGACTCTCGCATATTCTGCATATTCCGGGTACTTCTGCTTCACCAATTGCGCCAATCATCACGACCAGTCCGAGAATGGAAATCAGCTTCAGCATCTGTGCTCAACCCCCGTATGGCGAGCGGCTTATATCACAACGCAAGAACGTTTAGAATGGTAACGCGAATTCGTGGAGGGTCAGAAAAGATCGCGGAGAAAGACCAAGGATCAGGACTATGGAAAACCTACTTAAAGATCTTCGTTACGCTTTTCGTAGTTTGGTAAAGCGCCCGGGCTTCACCATCGTTGCAATACTCACGCTCGCGTTGGGAATCGGCATAAATACAACCGTCTTCAGCCTGGCCAATTCCGTTTTCCTCCGGCAACTGCCGGTTGCTTCTCCACAAAACCTCGTCTGGATCTTTTCGGGTCGTGATAACCCAACCTCTTATCCGGAGTATCTCGACTATCAGCAACAAACTGAACTCTTCGATGGCGTGATGGCTTACGACTGGGCGGGGCTGAATCTGGGAAGCAACGGTCAATCGGAACGCGTTGAAGGCACTCTCGTCTCGGGAAATTATTTTGACGTTTTGGGAGTCAAGGCGGAATTGGGTCGCACATTCCTACCTGACGAGGACAAGTCTCCAGTCGCTATCATCAGTCACAACCTTTGGCAGCGTCGTTTTAATAGCGACGCAACCGTCGTTGGCAAGTCGATGGTCCTCAACGGTGTTCAATTCACGATCGTGGGTGTGGCTCCGCATGATTTCGTCGGGGCCGAAGAAGCTTTTCCGCGGCAAGTTTGGATTCCGCTGTTGATGCAGGCGAGCGTTAGACCCACGCCCGCCAGTGTCAATAACAGAAACGTCCGCAACCTCAATGTGATGGCACGTCTGAAGCACGGGGTGACCCTGCGTCAGGCGCAAGCAGGAATGAATGTAGTGGCCAGTCGACTGGCGCAGAACTATCCGGAGTCAAACCGCAACTTCCAAATCTCCCTGTACACAGCAGGCAACGGCCGGCCCAGTTTTCGAGCCCTGCTGAAACCCGTCACCCAAATACTGCTCGGCGTTGTTGGACTGGTCTTGTTGATTACCTGTGCAAACGTCGCCAACCTCCTGCTTGCGCGTGCTGCTCGCCGGCGAAAGGAAGTTGCGATTCGACTGACGCTTGGAGCAACTCGCAGTCGTTTGATTCGGCAGCTCCTGACCGAAAGTATCCTGTTGGCCGTTGTCGGTGGTCTGGCGGGTTTAATTCTGAACTTCTGGCTCGTCAATTTGTTGATCGCACTTAAGCCGGCTGTTCCATTGCCTGTCAATGTTGAGTTTCATACTGATTGGCGAATACTGAGTTTCACATTGTTACTCTCAGTTCTAGCCGGGATTATTTTCGGACTTGTTCCCGCGCTACAAGCATCAAAGCACGACCTGGTGCCCGCGTTAAAAGATCACTCGCAACAGCTTGGCGATCGCCGGAGGATGTTCAGCTTGCGTAATGCGCTGGTGATTGGACAGGTGGCGCTCTCGATAGTTGTTCTGATCGGGGCTGGTTTGTTTCTAAGGAGTTTGAATCATGCGCGCGCGATCGATCCGGGTTTTGATGCCGAGCACGTTCTGACGCTATCGTTCAATACAGCCGCACAAAAATACGATGCGACGAAGGCTGAGCAGTTCTATCAGCAGTTGACCAATCGCGTGCAAACCTTACCGGGTGTTCAAAGTGTCAGCGTGGCCCAGTCGGCGCCGCTCAGCTATTTTTATTCGCCGGCAATTTCTTCTCCTGTTTTTGTGGAGGGACACGAGCCCCCTCAGGGTGAGGACCCGCCATTCGTCGGCAACAACGCCATTGGACCAAACTTCTTTAGAACTCTGGGTGTGCCGTTACTCAGCGGACGCGAGTTTACCGATCGAGATCGTGAAGGCGCCACTCATGTGGCAATCGTTAACGAGACGCTGGTGCGAGATCTGTTTCCAAACACTAATCCAATCGGACAACGACTTCGCGTGCTGTTGCGACAGCCATCGTCATGGGAAATCGTCGGTGTAGTGAAGGACAGTAAATACAAATCGTTGGGTGAGGACCCAACGCCCTACATTTTCCTGCCGTACTTGCAGAACCCACAGCCCGCAATGGCCCTGCATGTTCAGACAAGCGGCAATCCCAAGGATCTGGCGGCGGCAGTCCGGCGTGAGGCTCAAGCGCTCGATCCCAATCTGCCCGCATTCAATGTAATGTCGCTGGCAGACAACATTGACATCTCGTTGTTTCCGGCGCGCTTTGGGGCCGTGCTGCTTGGCGTTTTTGGTTTTCTGGCTTTGTTGATTGCGAGCATCGC
>DATNCH010000107.1:0-36291 GCA_035571655.1 Pyrinomonadaceae bacterium | reverse complement strand
CTCGTCGATAGCGAGCAAGTGCTGAACGAGTCAAACGAATCAAATAACCTCTACCGAGGCAGGCGATGGTTTACGAATCCAGCAGGAGTTCAAAGAGACGAACCGCTGCTTATCAGGTCGTCAGCAACCAACGGTGAACCTAATGAGGAAGATAGCGGCGACATTCAGATAGCTGCTTCCGTCCGCTCCTGAAAGGAAGCGGCCAATGGTCGAGCCAACAGAAGCACTACGCCGAAAAGAAGAACTTCAAAAGGAACTCGAAGGCGACATCAGCTCTGAAAACGTATGGGCGCAAGCTTGCCATTCGACATCTGATTACCGCGATGTTTCGCCAGCCGTTTGATCTGCTTGCAATTACGAACACGACTTGGCAAAGAAAAAAGGCCGCCGGTGCGACTTCCAGCGACCTTCGTCCTATCGGGCTCCCCACAGTGGACAATCTTCGCAACTTCCTCTTGACGCCAATGACGGAAATGCTCAGTTTCTGCGAGCCGTTGCGAGAAGCGGTTTAGCCCGCAGGGTCAAACCTCTGGGGTTTACCAAACTCCGGGGTTCGTACACTGAGAGCCCTTGACTAATTTATACCGCTACCATATTGTGCCCGCGCCCAAATTAAGTTTCCGCTGCCTCGTCCAGTGTGCTTATACCGATCTACCAGCACGGACACTTCAAGCAGCCTTTCGCTGATTCTAGGAATCGCCGCTAACGTACGAATGTCATCTCTCTACACGCGACTGAGAGGTGATTTTTCGTCAGTTTCGTAACCCCCTTTTAAGAGGAGATACAAAAATGATTACTCTTCATAGACGATTGCGGTCCGATGCCACAAAGAACAAACGTCTAAGCAATGTGCGGATAATCGCCCTACTCGCGATCGCTGTAGCCCTAACTGGCATAAGCACGATCGTGCTCTCTCAGGACAAGAATAGTAAACGCCGCAAAATAGCCCGGCCAGCGCCTTCCACTGCGAAGAGCTACATCGCAACCCAGGAAATCATTTTTGACCAGGCGACGCACACCCTGCGAAAGCCTACCACTGAAGAAACCAGTGCCCTCGTCGCCCAAATCAGTTCCCTAACGAATCGTTCAACCGAGGGACTTACTGCCAGACAACTGCCAAACGGTACGAAGCAGATTACCCTCGAAGGCCGCTTTGGCGGCGTAGCTCTTGGCCGCGCCCGCGCAGACGGAACGACCGAGGTTCGCTGCGTAACGACCATGGAAGAGGCGATCGATTTTCTTGGCCTCGAAGAAGTAAATCCAATTCGATAAGGAGAATCACCGATGAAAAAAATAAAACTTGCCACTTTTCTTTTCGCACTCGTCGTGGTTCTCGCATGCTCTACCAATATCTTTGCTGGGGCCCACGTGATCGTGATCAATGCTGACGGTCCTGGTGAAGGATTTAATGATCCTACTCCGGTTGCTCCGGTCGGTGGGAATGCCGGCACCACTCGTGGTCAGCAGCGTTTAATCGCATTCCAATTTGCCGCCGATATCTGGGGCGCAACGCTCGATAGCAATCAGGACATTTTCGTTGTTGCTGCTTTCAACCCGCTTGGCGCGAACGTCCTGGGAAGTGCGGGCGCGTGGGACGTCTTCTCGGATTTTCCTGGTGTTGGACTCTACCCGGGGGCTGAATTTCCGGCAACGTGGTACGGCTCAGCTTTGGCCGACAAGAGAGCTGGGGCTGATCAGGATACTACTGCGCCTGACATCGTTGCCCAGTTTAGTTCCGATTTTAATTTTTATCTCGGGCTGGATAATAACCATGGAGCGCAAAACGACTTGGTCGCGGTGCTTTTACATGAGTTAGGTCACGGTCTGGGTTTTCAGAATTTCGTTAACGAAGCCACCGGCGCAAATCTCGGCGGCTTTACCGATGGAGGTCGCTTCTATCCGGTGCAGACAGATATCTTCGCGCGCCACACGTTCGATACAACCCTCGGACTCTACTGGGACCAGATGACTCAGGCCCAACGCCAGGCTTCAGCTACGAGATTTGGTCGCGTCGTTTGGGATGGGCCCGCAGTTAACGCTGGAGTGCCGCTAGTATTGTCGCCCGGTAGTCCGGAAGTCCGTGTGCTGAGTCCGGCTGCGATTGCCGGTTCCTACCAGTTTGGTACTGCTGCTTTCGGACCGCCATTAAGCAGTCCGGGCGTTACCGCAGCGATTATTGCTGCCCAGGACGCGGCGGATGCCGCCGGTCCCACAACAACTGACGGTTGTACCGCTCTCACCAATGCCGCCGCAGTTTCCGGCAACATCGCGTTGATAGAGCGTGGAACTTGCGGATTCGCAGTGAAGGCGAGGAATGCGACAAATGCTGGCGCCGTGGGAGTGATTATCTATAATCAAGCCGCTAATGCAAATGCGGCCCCCCCGGGTATGGCAGGTGACGGAATCAACGATCCGTTCGTTACTATTCCAGCAGTAAGCATGACGCGCCCTGATGGTCTAGCGATCGTCGCTCAACTGCCAACAGGTGTCACAGGATCTCTTAGCATTAACCTCAGCATTCTTGCTGGAGCAAACGCGGCAGGCATGGCGCGCCTTTATATGCCGTTCCCGGTGTCAGGCGGTTCATCCGGCTCTCACTACGACACAGTTGCGAGACGCAATCTCCTAATGGAGCCGTTTATAAATGCAGATCTAACCCATAACGTAAAGGCTCCAGATGATCTCACGCTGGAGTTGTTGCGGGATGTGGGCTGGTTTCCCGATGCCGATCTCGATGGTGCATCCGACAGCATCGATTGCGAGCCACACTCCGATCTCGCACCAACGGTGGTTGTAGGCAGTTGTAATTCGGGAGTTCCCAATACTCTCTTTTCAAGTGGCTGTACTATCTCGGATCTAATCACTGATATTGCTGCCACTTCCACGAACCACGGCAAGTTTGTAAATGGCGTCGCACGTCTGAGTGCGACGTTGGTTGCAAATGGCACTATTACTAGTGCTCAAAAAGATGCGTTGGTAGGTTGCGCAGGCTCAGCCAACATCCCCTAGTCGGGTCTAGTTGGTTTCTAAAAGGCTCAGGACTGCGGTCCTGAGCCTTTTGCTACTGTGACGAGCATGTTCGACAACTAGGAGGTGAAAGTCCACTACTCAACCTGATGAAGGTGAAAAGTTAGCGAAGCGCAAGGGTGTAGTCGCGAGGGCGGGGTCTGAAGGAACAAAAAACGGCACAAATGATTAAGGGCCACCCTCGCGAGTGACCCTTCCTTCAAGTTTGCTAACGATTCATGGCTCCCCACACTGGACAATCTTCGCAACTTTTTATTGACGCCAATGACGGAAATGCTGAGTTTCTTCCCAATCTTGCGGGCACAGTAGTTTGGTATACAAGGCACAGAACTTCAAAAGAGTCCTGAACTTCATGCATCAGTTTTATCGAGTGCCAAACCAGCTACGTTCTTGGAGCGAGTATCACTTGAATCCACAAGTTGCCGAGAAGGTGGTAAGGGTTGCAAGAATTCAGCTTTAAGTTCTCTGCATTCCCGCACAAGTGCCCTTAATTCATGAATGACAAATCTTAGGGCAACAATAGCGGCAAGAGATGGAGCGGCGTAGAGAATAACGAAGGATTCTAGTCCAGACATAAACGGAGTTCTCCTTAAAGAAATCGTTAATGTCTAGGAATGGGTATTAGGGTATGAATTTTGGAATATTTTGCAAGAACATTTTATGGCCAAGACACACTTTATTTTTCGGGACTTTAGTCCTTTATCCACAGAGTTTGCCGATTTGTGGGGCAAACACGTGGCGAAACAGTATTACACGTTTTAAGTTGCTATAAGAGTTCCGTAAAACGTGTTAATTAGCGTTGTAGTGATCCACAGAAAGAATCAGTTGTCACAACATCAAAGGCCACCTTCGCAGGACCTCTTCTTCCGTCAAGGATAAGTGCTCCCCACAGTGGACAATCTTCGCAACTTCTTACTGACGTTCGGTGCAAAGCCGAGTGAACTAGAGGTTCTCTTCAGTTCTCAGTGATAATTCGACCATTCTTTCAAGCAGTTGATCCGGTGGTAAGCCCACGAAGTTTTTAAGGACCAGTTCCTTAGCGTACAAGCGAATCAGATAGCGAAGTTTAAGCGTCCTGGTCCGGGCCACGTAGACAAAGTCACGGTGTCCGTTATTGATGACGATCACGTTGCGGCTCGTGTCAAATCTCGAGCGCCACGAGTCGCCGGGGGCGCTTTCGAAAGTGTAGCCCGGTAATCCCTGAGACTCGACCGCGGTTGTTCCCACCTGTGACAAGAGTTCGTGCGTCACTGTAATTAACGCTTCCGCCGATCGCTCAATGTCGTTTTGTGAAACCATCACCTTGACGCGCACAAGACCAGGCTCAGCGGGAGCAATAAACGTCGCGACTTGATCCTGTCGATGTTCCAAGGCCCCACCGCCTTCTATTACTTCCCACGCAAATGTCAGATCGGTTTCAACTCGGCGACGAGATCGATCGTAAGGCAACGCACGCAATGTTCTCTGTTCGCCTACTCGCACAATACTCGAGGCTGGTGAGATCGCTACAGTAAAAAGCGGACCAGCGAACTCGAAAAACTGCCGTTGTTTCCCGTTACCGTTTTCTCGCTCCGTCACACCGGCAATCAGTTTTTCAGTAGTCCCAACGTTGCGCAGATTCGCACCCGATCCGCGCTGAGTACGGGAGTGGATATCAAACCAATCGTATTCTTCAGCCGGAAGCGCCAGGAATGCCTCGCGAAACGCCCGCTGGATTGTCTGCAACAATTCTCGACTTGCTTGCTCTTCTTCGGCGCGACGCTGCGCTTCAAGTATGTCTGTGAGCTTTGTTTCCAGAGGAGTGAGAGCTTCTAAAAGCGCTGCATACGCTTCATCGCGGATGATGCCGCTGCGGGTTCCGGGCGTTAAATTAATGAAGGGTGCATCGATGTGCCCCTGAAGATAACGTGTGGTCCAGGGTGGCTTCGCGAGTTCGTCAACTACGGAAATGTCTTCAAACACACGTGTGCCGTGTCGAAACAGCGCGACGCGATTTGTTTCCCTGGGCTCATTCATATAAAGCTCAACGTAAACATCACCTGCCATCGCACGAACAGCGGGCAAGTGGTGCAGCAATCTGCCTTCGTATTGTCGCGGTTCGACTGCATACTGCTTTCGAGCGATCTTGTCGATAACTGTAATCCGCACGCCGGAGTGACGAATTCTGTCGCGCAACTCGGCGGCGAGGTACCACTGAATTTTTTCTCCTGAGAGCGAGCGAATTCCTTCAAGCAACCTGTTGATTCGCAACTGAGTTCCGGGCTCGGCGAAAAGTGTGCGCCTGGCTTTTACCGTGTAGCCGGGGTCACCTTTTTTCATGACCATCTGCCAGGCACGATCGTCGGCGCCCGTTGACGTAAGAGTCAATTCTTCTCCAAGGGTCCAAAAGGCAAGCAGCCCGATGCCAAACTCCCCTTGAAGTCCGGAAACTCCTTCCACCTTCAATCGTCGCTTTACTGAATCGCAAATGTGTGTGGCCACGTAGCGGAAATCCGGACGTCCGTCGTCAGCACGCGGTATACCTTGCCCGTCGTCACGGATTTCCAAATAGTAATTGCCTTCGCTCCGACCGCGAGTGATTGAGACACTTGTTGCGCGGGCATCGATGGAATTCTCTACCAGCTCTGCCACGGCCTTCAGCGGATTGGATTGGGAAAGGGCGATGATGGTGATTGCGTTCCAGTCATTGCCGATACGCAGTTTACCGCGTTTGAGGGAACGATCTGGCGATGCTGGTTTCTGCGACATAAGACTAGGTTTATTCGGTTCTTGAAAACAGGTCGAGATACTCGGCAAACAGAAACAAACGATTTCTCTTGAAACCGGTAATCTCTTTAAATATCCCTATTTCTTCGAGGCTCTTGGCAAGAGTGCTTGCCGAGGCATAAGTGATGTCGAGCTGCTCGCTCATTTGCTTAGCGTTCATTATTGGCTGTGAGTAAAGATGTTTCAGAAGTTCCTGACCAATTTTTGCCCGTTTGCCTAAGCCCATAATTTTATGTTCACTTCGCTGTCTTAGAGCGATGATTTTTTCAAAAGTAAGTTTTCCATTAGCAGCAGTTTCGGCAACACCGACCAAAAAGAATTTCAACCAGTGCTCAATATTGTTAGACGTTCTTACAACGGTCAACGCGTCGTAATATGCTCCCTTATTCTTTTCAAAAAAATCAGACAGGTATAGCGTTGGTTTTGTTAGTAGTCCAAAACTCACCAGGTACAAAGTGATCAGTAATCGCCCTATCCGACCATTTCCATCGAGGAACGGGTGAATGGTTTCGAACTGATAGTGGCTCAGAGCTACTTTCACAAGATGAGGTAGGGCCAATCTTTCGTTATGCCAGAATTTTTCAAGATCGCCGAGTAGTTCCGGCAATTCTTGATGAGAAGGAGGAATAAATACCGCGTCTTTAATACTCGAACCACCGATCCAATTCTGACTTCGTCGGATTTCACCGGGCTGTTTATGTTTACCTCGGACACCAGAGAGAAGGATCTTATGAGTTTCTTTAATCAGCCGCATTGAGAGCGGTAGCCGTTGTAAGGCCTCAATGGCATGATTCATCGCCTTTGTATAACTCTGGACTTCAAGCCAATCGTCCCTGCGCTCTGGATCTATCTCTTCTTCCGGCAGAACTGCTTCATCAATATTTGTTTTTGTTCCCTCGATTCGGCTCGATGTCGTAGCTTCTTTGATCACGTGCATCCGGATAAAGAAGTCGACGTCAGGCACTAGATAAGAATAGGCGTTTAGTTCACCAAGAAGTCGGGTGGCGTCTTCAAGCAGCACGTCGATTTGTGGGTCTGACCATCTGAAAGGTCGATTTATTAGTGAAGGTGTGAAGCTCTTATACTGGAATTGCTGCTTGTATTTGCCGGCCAGAAAATTTGCGTTCATCATACAGGCTTCAACTTTTGAACACAGAATATCATATTCAAAGTTTTGACCTTAACTTATAATACGCGAAATCATATTTAATGTGAGTGCAAATAGTGGAGGCATTTTGGTGTGTCTGCGCAGCTACGAATAACTGCACAAAACTTGAGGCCACCCTCAAAGGTGGCCTCTTTTCGATTTTAGGAGTAGTGCTCCCCACAGTGGACAATCTTCGGTGCGCCAAGCAGGCTTAGTGTTTCTGATCGAGTGCAAGTCCCGATTGAGTAAGGTCTAACCAACCACTCATACCGAGTGTTGCAGTCGTGGAGGAGGTGAGTCAATCAGCGAACGAAACGATTGAAGCGTACACAGGGAATCACATAGGCCGTAAGAGAGACCGCACTCTCTGAAGCTTGATATAGCCTCGTCAAGTCCAACAAAGCAGACGGCGATGGAGTCGAAGATACAGAAGCCAATACAGAGCAACCGCAAAGGGTGAGGCTGCCGGGGTCGCCAAAGAGCGTGGCATGTGTGAAGAGAAACACCAGAGAACTTGGGAGGCCCAACTCGTTCCTCGCAGTGGCGAGGTAAGTGTGACCGAGGTAAAGATAGGTGAACTGAAGATGAGTTGGGAGTCAGATCAGCTCATAGTACTCAGAGAGCGGGAGAGCCGTTCACAGGGGGAAGGGGCTGACGTGATACGAAGCCAACAAAGGAAACACTGACCGAGCATGAAGGATCGGATATCAGTGCAAACCTCACTGTTGGGAATAGCGAACAAGGCTCTTAGCCTTGCTGCGGAAGCGAGTATTCACGAAGAGCCCGGTGCGGGAAAACCGCACGCCGGGATCTGTGCGGGGGCTGCCAGGTAACTGACAGTCCTACCGCGATCAACTTATTTTTGACCCCAACGGCAGACCTGGTCAGTTTCTTCGCAGCGTTAAGAGAAGCGTGTCAGTTCGCCTGATTAAAAGTCTTGCTCAATAGCCCCATATACGGCAGTTGAAAACAAAAAAGCAATACCAGTCGTGCGCAGAACATCCTCAAAGTGGCGTGCAGGAATACGATAATTGTGCGGAGGATGCCGGCCCTAACGCCCTCGCTTTGCAACGGGGCCAATGGCTTCAGCGAATCTATGTCCGAATGGATTAGCTTTACCAACCCCGTGATTCTGTTCATATTCAGATAGAAGCGTGATTTCAATAGATCGTCAGGGAATACTCATGATGATCATTTACCTTTCTAATGCTAGAAGCAGCGAACCGAATCAAAACAAGAATACCGGATCGCGATCCATTCCCCGCTGGGCGCTTCCGGACAAAAACGCGCCGCGCGTGTGACGTGATAAACTCGTTGCAGAGCTTGAAGGTCAAAACAGGATTACGCAATGTCTACACAATTTCAGTGGACCTCGACACGTCAGAAAGCGACGTTCGCCGCTTATTGTCCATTTACATTAATGAGAAGTAGAATCGGAAACCAATCGTGCTTCCGCTGAGACTATTTGCTGCTTGCGCGAATGCGCAGATAAAGAGAATCTTTCTGAAGAGCAGTTCCGTTCTACTGACGCATCACACTCGAAGCTCACCAGTATGTAAGTCATGTCACACTGTCCCAAACCTTTTTCCCCAGAAAGAAGGAAGAGTTCATGAAACATAAAACACCAATGACCCTGCTACGAGCATTCTGCGGCGCGACCTTGATCCTAATGGCTGCGCAGTCACAGGCACTCGCCCAAACTCCAACACCAACACCACAAGCTGAACCCACACCGGAATTCCTCTCTATCACTGTGGTCAGCGTCAAGCCTGACATGATTGTCGAATTTCAGAACTTCATGAAGAACACCACTAACCCTGCACTCAAGAAGGGAGGCATCAAGTGGCGCGAAGTTTGGCAGAATACAGGTGCCGCGGGAGACGCATTTGAGTATGTGCTCGTGACTCCCGTTGCAAAACTCGCAGATTTTGATGGGCCCGGTGCGCTCGAAAAAGGTTTAGGTGCGCAGGGTTTGCCCGCGTGGCAAACGAAGGCAAGCAGTCTTGTAAACAGCGTTCATAGATTCATCATTCGGACGCGACCCGACTTGAGCTTCGCGGCTCAACGCACAGGGCCACCGAAGCTGGCGGTCGTAAGCTTCGTCCATGTTGCTCCGAATCGAAACAACGATTATGAGAACTTCCTGAAGAATGATTTTGTTCCCGTGATGAAGCAGGCGGGCGTCACTTATCTGGTATCTCAGACAATCTTCGGAGGAAATGGCAACGAATACATTACGCTCACTATGCGGGACAGCTTTGCAGACCTCGATAAAGGGCCGGTCGTTGTACAGGCGCTAGGACAAGAAGCAGCACAGAAACTAATGCAGAAAATGCCTGCGGGTGCGGTGGTGAGTCTTGAACGTTCGATCACGAGATTTGTGCCCGACTTGAGCATCATACCCGCAGCACAATAAGAGAACTCGTGCGAAGCTCGCCGCCTTGGAATGGACCACAAAGGAAGCTGATGCCTCTTTGTGGTCCTTCTTCATTCAAGCGCGCCATCTAAGCACGTGTTCTGCACGGCGCACACAAAGCAAAATGAGTGGTGGATAATTATCAGCAACAGTCTGCCTCTGAACCGCCGGCCTTTCGGTTTTAAGGTTCAGGATGTTTGACCGAGCTTGAAGTGCGAGCGGACAATAGAACCTCCCAAACGTCCGTGGCCCAGAGAAGACTCAAACGCAAGCGCCTCCGTGTGCCGACTGCGGCTGCAATGCCGTCTTCTGTCGACCCGATGCTTCCGACAACTGTCAAACTCCCCTTTTCTGACCCGCAGTGGCTATTCGAACCAAAACTAGACGGCTTCCGTGCGCTCTGTTTTCTCAAAGATGGTCAAGTGCGCTTTCTCTCGCGCAACCGCCGCAATCTGACAAAGCAATTTCCCGAGGTATCGCAGTATCCCCTAGTCGCTCGTAAGGAAGCGCTCCGTCGCATCTTGCGGAGAGCGCCGCGAGGACGCATCCGTTACACGGAGCATGTTGCAGAAGAAGGCGAACGGCTCTTCACACAACTTGAAGCGATGCAACTCGAGGGTATGGTTTGCAAGAGGAAGGATATCGTTTACGCCTTCGCCCGCTCTAAAGTGTGGCTGAAGGTGAAAACTGCCTCCGGGCGTGCTCAAATGCAGAAGCGGATCGAGACTTGGGGCAAGTAGTTAGCGGGCTGCCCGCTCAAGCGCAACGTTATGCTTCTTCATTTATTATCGTAGGTTATGAGTCATCGAATCTTGGTACAAATTCAAAGAGGTTTAATCATTGTGCTGATGCTCGTAGCTGCCGCGTTTGGTCCTACATTCTTTATCTCGATAGTTTCTACTACCAGAACGCACCGCGAGAGCCCATACCAGTTGAAGAGCGAATCCATCCTAAAGTTGTTCACCATGGCGCTCACGTTTTTCTCACTGAGCGTGAGGTGTTCAATTTCGACGTGCTCTTTCCATCAATTTCGATCGGCAGTGTGCTGATTGCAGGGTTGTTAGCCATGCGTTGGAAGCAATTTGGCTTCAAGAAGGATTTCAAGGGTGTAGATTTCTTCTATTTCTTTAGAAAGAACAAGAGGACGTGAGTGGTCTTGACACGAAGCGTAACACGCGCTTGGAGCGCACTCGCCATGGACGGGCTTCTCTCGTAAGTTGCGTGAGGCGAGCCGCTCAGATGCAGCGGAATTGTCTCACTTGAATGCAAGGAATCTCATTATGATCTGCTTTGAAGTTCAAATTAATGGTAAAGAGATTTGTCGGGCTGGCCTAGGTGACTTCGGTGTGCTTTCGTGTCTCGTTTCTTGGGTTAATAATCGTAACCGTCCTCTTGAAGATGGTGCTAAGAGTGTATCGCTGAATGTCGGTGGCCTAACCATTCCTGAAAATCAAACAGGTGAATTCGTAACTTGGGTGCGAGAAAGTCTAACGGTTGGCGACGAGGTAAGGATGAAGAGAGTGGAGGCTATCGACGCCGATGAGCCTGTAGAACGACAGCCCGGTCATCGAGAGCCGTATTGTTCGTTTTGCGGTAAAGTGGCATCACAAGTTTCAAAGATTAACGAAGCGCCAAAGGCCAATATTTGCTCAGAATGTGTATTTCAGTATGCAATCAGGTTTTAGTCAACAATCAGAGCCAAATTTCGGAGTGCGACGACTTGCGTTAGATCAGGCTGCTGCCGCACTCGAACCCACAATCTATCCGTCATCGAAATCAGGGGATGAATTAGTCAACTAACAAAGGTTACGTCACAATCGATGTCACAAAACACTGAAGGCCACTCTTGCAGTGGCCTTAGTTCTTTCAGTTTGTTGGGAAACTTTGGCTCCCCACACTGGACAATCTTCGCAACTTTTTCTTGAGGCCAACCACAGAAGTGCTCAGTTTCTTCCAGCAGTTGCGAGGAGAAGCGCCCTAAAATCTGCCAGTCACTGCGAGTCGCGAGCATTGGCGCGTAAGCGCCTATGAGTGCAGCGTGTAACCGTGCGAAGCCCACAGTGGACAATCTTCGCAACTTGTTGCTGAGGCCAAGAACAGAAATGCTCAGTTTCTTCATAAGTGGACCAGCACTCCAGTCCTGCAATTCGATTCGAACTAGCGATCAGGCTCTTTCGGGTCCGAAGTAGCTCTCTACTCGTCGAGTGGATTTATGAGGTAAGGAATACCACTGCGGGTAGATTTTCAGCGGGTCAATTCGCTCTTTGACGCGCTGAACAAGTGCAGATTAGACTTCACTCGGCTTTCCGGCTGCTCCTCGCAGCCTTTCCCAACAAGAAGCATTTACCCAGGGCCCGACGGCGCGCTTAGAGACATGCGCAGAAGGTGAGTGCTTGGGGAACCCCAATTGTGGTGCCGACAATTGATAGTCCAACAACACTAGCATGTCTTTAATGCGAGGCTTGGCGTTTATTAGCCTGTGCGCGGCACTTACGGCGGCGATGCGCCAGAAAGGTGTATTTGAAATGGCAGATGAACTAAAGACAACTTATGAGGAAACTTGCAAGTGGTATCATGCCATTGACGATTTTCGCGCAAAACTATTGGGTTTTCTGCCATTCGTATCGGGGACAGGAATATTCTTTCTCTCGAAGGATGTAGTTGTTGGTAAAGATTACTTAGCCTTAGCCGGGCTGTTGGGATTTTTGATTACACTTGGGTTGTTGTTCTACGAATTGCGGGGGCTTCAACGATGCATCCGTTTAAGGAATGTCGCAAAAGACTTAGAAGAGCAAATGGCAGTGTTTGGTCCATTCAGGCTGTGGCCGACATCGCTTTATGGACTTGTCAATGAGCCTATGGCTGCATGCATCATCTACCCGGCAGTGCTTGCTGCATGGATATATTTTGCTATCCATAATTGGCAGGATCGGTACTCGATATGTATCGCAACTTCTATTTTTGTTCTGGGTTTTATCGGCGTATTTTCTTTCTTCAACCGCTACAGGAAGGACCTAGATTATCCTGAGGACAAGTTGAAGGCGAACGAGCAACCCTCTAGTCCAACGAGTTGAAAGAAAACCTGCCTCTGGCTAATGGTGGACCGAATTAGTCCCTGAACATGTTCGATTAAAACTATTCAACAGTACTGGGCGGGTTTCTCAAACGAACCGTTACCTCATAAGTTCCCTCACAAAATTTGAGGCCACGTAGGGTGGCCTCTTCCTTGATTATTAAGGATAAGTGCTCCCCACAGTGGACAATCTTCGCAACTTGTTTTTGAGTCGGCAGACGGAATTTCTGGTAGTGCCCTGGTTTTAACTCTGCGTATCTCTGCGTTCCTCTGCGCCTCTGCGGTTAATATCTCTACCCGCCGTTTACCGCAGAGACGCAGAGGAACGCAGAGATTCACAGAGAAAAAACTTCAAATTAGGTCACCATCGAATTTCTCACTTCCTTGACCCAAGTCTGTCTTATTCAATACGATGCGACCCAAAACTGGTATGGACGAGTTATGGAAACAGGCTGTTAAAGATATCACCGATGGCGCTTACTTTCGGATTCAGAAGGCTCTTGGCGGTGGCGACGGGTTCGACAATCAGATAATCGACTGGTTCAACCGTGGCTACTTTGAAAATGAACCCGAAGCTCTTGCTGAGACAGTTACTTGTGCTTCGTTTCTGGGTCGATCCAAAGTGGTTGCACATTTACTCGAAAATGGGGTCGACCCTGTTGCGGGTATGCGGTCCGGGATGAATGGCTTTCACTACGCCGCCTCGTGTGGTCAACTCGAAGTCGTCAAAGTGATGATTGATCGAAAAGCTCCCCTGGAAATCGTTAATAGGTACGGCGGCACGGTGTTAGGCCAGGCTCTTTGGAGCGCAATTCACGAGTCCGAAAGAACTCATGCCGAGATTATTGAAGCGTTGATAAACGGCGGAGCTAAAATTCATCCTGGCACTCTTGAATGGTGGGAACAGCAAGACGTGCCATCGTCAGTAACAAAAGACCGCGTGACAACTGCCCTTCGTCGAGCCTTGGGACAATGATCAAGTTAAAAACTTAAGGCCACACTGCGGTGGCCTTTATTTATATATATGAAAGAATAATTTCTCCGCAGGTAGGACTCGAACCTACAACCCTTCGGTTAACAGCCGAATGCTCTGCCATTGAGCTACTGCGGAATAAGCGCCCTCACACAGCTACCTCGAACTATGTGCAGGGCGCGAAGCGTGTTTATAGCAGAAGGGTTTTCGAGCGTCAACCGCTGCCGACCCCGCCAAACTTGCGCTTCGTTACGATCTGCGAGAATATCTCCAGCCCGAATTCCCCAACACGAAAGGTTCTCCAATGGAACGCCGTACAACTGCCTGGTTTAGCCCAAACCTGAACATGGAAATGCCACTCGTCGCTTACGGACACGGTGGACCACCCCTGCTCATGTTCCCGACCGCCGCCGCCGATTACCTCGAATATGAGCGCTTCTATCTCGTCGATGCCATCAAGTCGTTTATCGAAGCGGGGAAACTTCGCGCGTACTCGATCAACAGCGTCAACCGCTACAGCCTGCTGAACGAGCAGATGCCTCCGCACCTGAAAGCGGAATTACTTACACGCTACGATCGGTACATCACCGACGAAGTGTTGCCGCTGATTCGTAAAGATTGCGGCGACGGCGAAAACCGCCCATTGACAACCGGCGCGAGTCTCGGTGCGTTTCTCTCAGCTAACGCTTACTTCAAACATCCGGATCTGTTTCGCGGTGTGATTGCGATGAGCGGCAGTTACGACGTGCGTTCGTATCTAAAAGGACACTACGACGACAACGTCTACTTCAACAACCCCGTCGATTATCTTTCCAACCTCAACGACAACCACTACCTGCCGCTGCTTCAGAAAGCTGACGCGATCATGATCATGTCAGGGCAGGGGAACTACGAAGCGCCTGAACGCAGTCGTGCGCTCGCCGATATTCTTAACGCCAAAGGCATTCCTCATACGCTCGACTTGTGGGGTCAGGATGTGGACCACGACTGGCCGTGGTGGCGGAAGATGCTGCCGTATGCGCTGGGGAAGTTGTTGTAGAGCCACAAAAAGGCACAAAGGTTAAGCTTTGATCGCGATGCCGTTCTTTGCGGCGAGTTTGCCGTCTCTGAATGCGATCTTACCGTTGACGATCACGAGATCGATCCCAGAGGAGAATTGATTTGGGTTGTCGACGGTTGCGTTGCCGCCAATCGTTGCAGGATCAAACACCGTAAGATCTGCGATTGCACCTTCTTCCAGGATCCCGCGCTCTCTAAGTGCCGGCAGCATCAGGCTCCGCGGCAAACTCGTCATCTTCTCCAGAATTTTTTCGAGCGGCATTCCGATGTCGAGCGCATGCCGGATCGCAGTTGCAAAGCAACCAGCGCCGCGCGGATGCGAATTCGCGCGCGGCTCAAACTGAATACCGCCGTCAGAACCAATCATGCAAAAACTTTCTTTAAGCGCGAGGTCGACAGTTTTGTCCAAAGGCATCGTGCCTTCCGGAACTGCGGCGAGCGCCGAAGTCTTTCGATAGTGTGCAAACGTTCGCGCCGTCAGTCGCTCTGAACTGCCCACGATCCTCAGATCGCCGTATGAAAGACCATAACGCTCTTGCCATCCGGCGCCGAAACGATTGTTGGAAAGATAGGTGGCCCAGTAGGAGTAAGGATAAACGCACGTGGTGATCGTCAAGCCCTGAGCGTTGGCCGTGCGAATCTTCTCCAACGCCTGGTCCATGTGAAATGTCCCGCCCGTCGAATGAAGATGATCGATGTGCACACGCGCACCCGTGTCTTTCGCAAGCCGGATCGCTTCGTCCACTCCCTCCAGCTCCTTTTCCTTCGAGGAGTAGCGCAGGTGCAGGAATAGCGGACGATCGTATTTCTTTGCGAGCTTGGCGTACTCCAACATCTCCTTGTATGGCGCAGGCTGATATTCGAGACTGTGCGAAACTCCGAGTGCTCCTTCGTCGAGACTCTTTTCGATTTGCCGCGTGCCACCAGAGCGCGCGCGGATTCCCATCACGAACGTCGATACGCCGTAGTTGATCGAGTGTGGCAGACGCGCAAACCTGCGGTAGTAAGCACCGCAATCCGCACTACCGCCGTGCATCTGAAGCGCCGTAGTCACACCGTCTGAGACTTTGTACTTCTCGAAGATTGCGTACGTAGTTTCAGGCGACATTGAATTGTCGGCGAGGACGTCGATGAAGCCCGGCGCAACGACTCGGCCACTGACGTTCAGCGTTTCTGTGCCGTGCAGGTTGGTCCCGAAACGCAGACGCCCCGCAGCGTCGATACCGATGTCTGTCGTTTGCCAGCGACCGTCGAAAAACGATCGCCCGCCGCGAAGGACAAGAGGCAGGACCGGCTTTTCGCTGGAGCCTTCGATTCGCTTGCACGCAGGCAGAACCAGGCCTGCCGCAACTGGAATCGATATTTGGAGGAAGGTTCTGCGTTTCATGTCGGGGGATTCACGCGCAGCCACAGAAGGCACAAAAGGCGGCTGAGTGCCGCCTCACAAAAGATTACTCCGGTGTGTTGCTAACTGTCGAGGAATTTGATCCCAGCACCTGGTCCGCTTCCTGGCGCACGGCGTCGAGCTCTTTTTTCAGCACTTCATACCGCTCGATTGCGTCGCGACCGATCTTCTGGTCCACGTTTGCGGTCATGCCGGCGAGGTAAGTGATGTGTGCTTGCAGTCCGGGTTTTCCGTAGCGCACAGGTTCGGTTAACAGTTTTGCGGCGAGGGCAGTCAGGCGCGTTGCAGTTGCCGGGTCACTTCCAGAGGTGCGCAATTTGTTTTGTGCTTCTCTCACCCTGGTTGCGAGTTGATTGACGCTCGTCACCAACTCTCGCATCCGCATGTTGTGCACAAACTGCTCCTGCAAATCGGCGACTGTAACGCCGTCGGCAGCGACGCGCGGATCGATCTCCACGGTGAACGGTTGCGTCTGACTCACGTTCCCCGTTTTAAGCCTGACTTGATATTGACCCGGCGGCAGCGCGACTCCCGCCTGGTGTCGCACGTCCCACGCAAAGCGATTAAGCCCCGCGACTTTTGTCACTCTTGGCGGAGGCGTCTGACGTCGCGTGGGCGCCGCATCAGGATCGGATTCCGGTCCAGCAGTGCCGGCGCCCGGCATACCTGGACCACCACCACGTCCCGCACGCGCCGCCGGCGCTTCGCTTGTGTAACTATTGAGAACGTATCCTTTCGCATCGAGTATCTCGATCACGACTGCCTGCTCGGTCGCTGAGGGTAAATAGTATTCGATGGTTGGTCCAAGGTTGTTCGGAGCAACTCTCGTGCGATATCCGTCACGCGGTTTGAACAGGTGTACCTCCGAAGTCTTCAATTGCGACGAAAGCTGATGAAGCGACGTGAGATTGTCGAGAATCCAGATCGCTCGGCCCTGCGTCGAGACGATCAGATCCTTGTGGTGCACCTTGATGTCCGTGACAGGCACGTTTGGCAGGTTTAGTTGAAACGGTTGCCAGCGAGCCCCGTTGTCGAACGAAATAAACATCCCGAACTCAGTCCCTGCGTAAAGCAGCCCTTCACGATCCGGATCTTCGCGCACGACGCGCGTGGGCCAATCAGCGGGAATGCCATTCTTTCCGTCGGTAAGCCTGGTCCAAGTGGCGCCGTAATCGTTTGTCTTGTAGATGTACGGCTGATAATCGCCGAGCAACCAACGATAGACCGCATAGTACGCCGAGCCCTTGCGATGCGGCGACGCTTCGATGTACTGCACGCGCCCGCCGGGTGGTAGATCTTTCGGCGTGACGTTGATCCACTTCTTTCCGTTGTCGCGCGTCACATAGAACGGACCGTCATTCGCTCCCGTCCAGATCACGCCCTTTTCGAGCGGCGACTCAGTAATGGCGTAGAGCGTGCTGTAAAACTCCTCGCCAGTGACGTCGCGTGTGATCGGTTCACCGCTGACGCCCTGACAACATTCAGGATGCGCCGTCAGATCAGGAGAGATCCGCTCCCACGTCACACCTTTATCGCGCGTGCGATGCACGTATTGAGACCCGTAGTAAAGCACTTCCGGATCGTGCGGCGACGTCGCCATCGGCGACACGCGCTGCATGCGATAGATCAGATCGCTCGCGGGGTTCCCATACAGCGATTGTCCGCCAATCCAATAACTCTTCTCCTGTCCGGTCTTGAGATTCATCACGCCGTATTGACCCTTGCACGAGCCGTAGACGATATCCGGGTTCGCAGGATGCGGCATGATTGGCCCAGTTTCACAACCTGGACCAGTGCGCCAGTCTGTCGTCGTAAAAGGTTCGGCCTGACTCGAGATGATGAGCGTCGTGTTGTCCTGCTGCGCGCCGTAGAGCTTGTACGGAAACTGATTGTCGACCCAGATGCCGTAGATCTCGGCGGTCGGCTGGTTCATTTGCGACGACCATGTTCTGCCGCCATCTGAAGAAATATTAGCCCCGCCGTCGTTTGCCTGGATCATGATCTGGCCGTCTTTCGGATTGATCCAGATATCGTGATTATCGCCGTGCGGCGTGCGAAACGGCGTGAAGGTTTTGCCTGCGTCAGTCGATTTGAAGAAGCCTTCTGCGCCGGCGTAGACCACGTCCGCGTTGGAAGGATCAGCGCCGAGCGTCGTGTAATAAAACGGGCGCTGGATCAGCGCGCCTTGTGAGTTGATCAAAGCCCACGTTTGTCCGGCGTCTTCGGAGCGATAAAAACCGCCTCCGGGCTTCGCTTCGATCAACGCAAAAATTCTTTTTGGATTGGCGACAGTGACGGCGAGATTGGCTTTGCCGATCAACTCAGTGGGAAGTCCGGTGGTGATTTTCGAAAAGTGTTCGCCGCCGTCAGTGCTCTTATAAAAACCACCTTCGCGCGAACCGCTGATGATCGTCCACGGCTTGCGCTCGAGCCGCGACATCCACGCATAAATGACTGCCGGATTGCCGGGCTGTAACTCGACATCCATCGCACCAACGCCGTCAGAGATGAAGAGAACTTTGCGCCATGTCTGTCCGCCGTCACTGGTTTTGAAGACGCCGCGCTCCTCGTTGGGCTTGAAAATGTCGCCGCCTGCCGCAACCCAAACGATGTCGGGATTGGTGGGATGAATGCGGACGGCGCCGATCTGTCCGGCGTTGTACAGACCGATAAACTTCCACGTCTCGCCGCCGTCGGTTGATTTGTACATTCCGCGTCCGGTGGAGACGTTGCTGCGCACGCTGTCTGAACCGGTGCCGAGGTAAATGACGTTCGGATCGGAATCGGCGACAGCTACAGATCCCGTCGAGCCGAGTGGGATTTTTCCGTCAGTGATCGGTATCCAGGTCGCGCCGCTGTCGGTGGTGCGAAACAAACCTCCGCTCGCGACGCCCATGTAGAACGTTTTTGGCTGTGAAGGAACACCAGTGACCGTCGTGACGCGCCCGCCTCTCGATGGTCCAACCAAACGATAGCGTAGACCGTTGAAGAACTCAGGAGACTGTGACCGAACTGGAATCGCCAGCAGGAGAAAGGTCAAGAGCAAGAGAGAACCCGACCGCAGCATTCGTCGCCCTCCGTGATAGTCTGCATAATTTTGTTGAGAGACGCGGAGACGGGGTGACGGGGCGACACGGAGACTATCCCCGCGTCCCCGCATCGCCCTTTCTCCGCGTCTCCTTCTCTGCCAAATGTGGAAACTATGACGTGGCAGGCGCGAACCAACCGCGAAACTTGTTTGCAACCTGCCGGAAGAATCGAACTATTCGTCTGAAGACGAGGAAAGATATTACTAAACCTACACCGACTATGACGAACAGTAACACGGGGAGGAACACGGAGCAGATCACGGAAACCACAGCGACGATGTCTTCGAGGATGCTCACCACGACATTCGACACGGGCTCGGGGCTCGCATTCAACATCGCGCGCGTGGCGGCTTTCGTTCCATGAGAGCTGAGGGCGAGACCGCCGCCGAGGAGTAGCGCGATCACCTGTATGCTTCGATCGAAGTCGCCGAAAGCGCTGGCGGCTAACACGGCGCCTGCGGGCACGCGGATGAAGGTGTGAATGACGTCCCAGGTGCTGTCGACGTAAGGGACTTTATCGGCGACGAACTCGACCGCATACAGTGCAATGGCGACGCCGATTACCCACCAGCTCGTGAGCACTTCGAGTTCACCCGGAAGTCGCAAGTTGGCGAAGCGGCTGAGCAGACCGAGCGTGGCGACGCTCGCGTACAGGTTGATGCCTGACACCCACGAAGCGCCCATTGCGATTGCGATGGTGGAGATTAGCTGCGTCATCGTCGTCGAATTATAACTGTTTTCCCCCGCATCCTCTGCGTATCTCTCGGTCCTCTGTGTTAAGAATAATCTTTACCGCAGAGAACCAGCGAGTACGCAGAGAAAATGCATCTTCTGGAACACACGCCCGCTTTTGACGTCGAGTCGGCTGCGGCGATTGCTGATAAATACTTCGGCATTCGCGCGAGTGCTAGTCCGTTGCCGAGTGAACGCGACCAGAACTTTCTGTTAACGAATGGCGCGGGTGAAAAGTTTGTGCTGAAAATCGCGAACGCGCTCGAGGCGCCCGCATTTCTCGAAGCGCAGAACGCGGTATTGGCTCACCTGGCGAAGCGAGTCTCGTTTTGCCAGCGTTTGGTGCCGGCGACTTCGGGTGAAGAGATCGTTACGGTTGCGGGAAGGCATTTTGTGCGTCTGGTCCATTATCTTGAGGGTGTGCCGCTCGGTGAAGTTAAGATACAGTCGAATGAACTGCTCCGCGATCTGGGCCGTAAGCTCGGTGCGATGGATCGTGAGCTTGCAGATTTCGATCACCCGGCTGTGCATCGTGATTTTCATTGGGACTTAGCAAACGGAAATCGAATACTGAGCGACTATGGAGGACTGGTCCGCGATCCGAGTTTGCGCGAGCTTGTCGGGAGATGCCGAATTGATTTCGATTCAGCATTGCGGCGCAGCGTGATCCATGGCGACGCGAACGACTACAACGTACTCGTAGATCCGGGGCGCCTGGAGGTTGTCGGGCTGCTCGACTTCGGCGACATGGTTTACAGCTACACGGTCGGGAACGTCGCGATCGCTATTGCTTACGTTGTGCTTGATAAAGCTGATCCGCGTGAAGCTGCAAATGCAGTCGTCGAAGGATACCAAAGTGAGTTTCCGCTGCTGGACCACGAGCTCGAAGCGTTGTGGCCGATGGTGCTGATGCGGCTTTGTATGAGCGTTTGTCTCGCGGCGTACCAGCTATCGCAGCGCCCGGAGAATGAGTACTTACGGATCAGTCAACGGGCAATCGAACAAAATTTACCGCGGTTACACGCGGAGTTAAGCAGATGACACGGATAGGAAACATCCTGGAGGCGAGGCGCCGGCTGCTTGGGCGGAATCTGAGCGTTGCGTATGAGAAGCCACTGAACATCGTGCGCGGCGAGATGCAGTATTTGTTCGATGACGAGGGACGGCGGTATCTCGATGCGTACAACAACGTCGCGCACGTTGGGCACTGTCATCCGAAAGTGGTTGCGGCAGGCCAGCAGCAGATGGCGTTGCTAAACACGAACACGCGGTATCTCAACGACCTGATCATTCGTTATGCGGAAAGACTGAGTGCGACGCTGCCCGATCCGTTAAGCGTTTGTTATTTCGTCAACTCAGGCAGCGAGGCCAACGAACTCGCTCTCCGGCTCGCACGCGCGCACACAAAAGCACGCGACATGATCGTGCTCGAGCACGCGTATCACGGCAACACCACGACGCTCATCGACATCAGTCCATATAAGCACGACGGCCCAGGCGGCGATGGACCACCCGCATGGGTGCATAAAGCTCCGCTTCCAGCGTCAAAGGACGACGCACAGATCGTCGCGGACCTGGCGACCCAATTGAAGCACCGCCTGTGTGGATTCATCGCCGAATCGATGCCGAGTGTAGCTGGACAAATTGTTCTGCCCGATGGTTATCTCGAAAACGTCTACAACGCAGTGCGCGCCGCCGGCGGAGTTTGCATCGCCGATGAAGTTCAAACCGGTTTGGGTCGAATCGGAACCGACTTCTGGGCATTTGAAAAGTACGGAGTCGTTCCCGACATCGTCGTTCTCGGCAAACCGATCGGGAACGGTCATCCCATCGGCGCCGTCATCACGACGCCCGAGATCGCCGAATCGTTTGATAACGGAATGGAATTCTTCAGCACCTTCGGAGGCAACAACGTTTCGTGTGCGATCGGTCTAGCGGTGCTGGAAGTTGTCGAGGAAGAAAAACTGCAGTCGCACGCGCTGCAAGTTGGTGAACGCTTAATCAGCGGCTTACGCGACCTGCAACAGCGCTACGACATCATCAGCGATGTCCGCGGCTCGGGTTTGTTCCTCGGCGTCGAGCTGCGAAACGGCAACGCCCCCGCGACCGTCGAAGCCAACGAGATCGTGAATCGAATGCGTGAGCAGGGAATTCTGTTTGGCACGGATGGACCATTCAACAACGTCCTTAAGATCAGACCACCAATGCCGTTTTCGCACGCCGACGCAGATCTCCTGATCTCGACTCTTACGGAAACATTTTTGACAGGATTACAGGATTAGATAGGGGTTACATGATTTGTGCCTTTTTGTGGCACTAATCGCGATTGAGGATGAAGAAGAGAGAATGCCCGCGTGTGGTCCAACCGCCGTTGGAGTATGCGATCGGTAAATCTACCGCGGTTGTTTGATCTTCTTTCCACACTGCGCTCGACACTTGCTCGCAGTGCAGCAGGTAATGCTCGATACCAGTGAAGACGCTGCGCCAGTAACCGCCATACACAGTCTTGTAAACAACGCCGCCGACTTCGACGTAAACTCTGTTACCACTCAGAATCCGGTAGTTGATGCGACCGAGCAGATCGAGCAGGCGGCACTGTTCCTTCACCGACGGGATGCCGTCGGGTTCATCGGTGTCGCGCCATGCTTCCGGCTCGTACTGCGGCATGGGTGGTAGTTTAATCTAGAAATTGCGCAGATTGCACCAAAATTGGTGCAACCTGCGCAATCTATTTTTTTGAATAGAAATCCTCTTACGGAGTAGGAGGAATCTGTGAAGCGACCAGCGAGAACCGGAAGTTGAAATCGTTTCTCCGGTTGAACGTCAGTCCACCATTTGTCGATAAGAACGAGCGACCTCGAATCGGCGCGACACTGCTCAAGCCGATCAACGGAGGCTGATTGCTCACTCCCGGGAATGGTGCACTCGGGATCTGAAGGACCAGGAACAGGTTCTGAATCGTGCCACCTGCAATCCCGAGACGGACAATTTCACTGAGGTCCTGCGGGTTCTTGAAGTAGAACGGGCCGAAATCAGTGTCCTGCGACAGGAACGTGACGGAGCTGGTCAGCGGGTTGGCGAGATCGATCGTGGCCGTAGTGTCAGGATTGATCACGCCCGTGCACAGCGCCGCCTTGGCGAAAAGTGCCGGAGCGGAAGCATCAACCAGGAACGTATCGAACTGTCCCATCTCAAGGAACGTCGGGTTTCCGCCGTTCAGAGCGCTAATCTCCGCAGCCGGAAATTGCACTGCGTAGATAAAACCGCCCGCCGGAGGATTGATAAACCCGATGTTAGTCGCGCCTCCAAACGGAGCAATAATGATCTGGTTGTTGGTGGTGATGTCTACGCCACCGGTGATGAAGCCCGCGTTAACGTGAGCATTCTTCGCATCACCCGGATTGCGTTCAAGCGCGCCTTCACTTTGGTTATTCCAAAACTCCTCGGTGAAGTTTTGTTGACCGTAGAAGGCGCCGATCTGGGTCGTGAAGTTGATCTGCCCAGGTTGGTTGGGGAAATTGTCAAGTGCCTCGATGCCAACGCTGTAATTACCTGGTGGAACCGGGATGTCGTAGTGACCATTTTCGACTCCCGAACTAAAATTGGCAGCGGGAACGAAGAACAATTGGCCGGTAAGAGGATTGAACGACAGGTTCGTCGTTCCGGTGTATGCGCTCACAGCGACCGAATTGTCGCTCCGATCAACTGCGTAAACGCTGGCGCCTGCTAACGCGCGATTTTGTACGCCGTGTGTCGCCTCACCGCTGATTATTCCGAACGCACTGGCGAACGGTACGTCACCCGGTTGCAACGCCGCCGGACCGGATGCGGCCGTACCCTCGGGATAAGTGAAAGCGGCCCATGCGATGTCGTCGATGTCAGGTGAAGCCTGGTTCAGTTCAGCGGCCGGATCACCAGTATCGATCAATGGAAACATCGTTGCGCCATTGCCATCACTCGCGTTTGTTTGGTTGTCCATTGCGTGTGAAAGACCAATGGAATGACCAAACTCGTGAACCGCAACACACTCGAGGTCTACTGAGCGTGTAACCGTGTCTGCCAGAGAATCGTCGATGGTGAAACGAAAGCCGTTGCTGGTTTTTGTATTGAACTGAACGTCGTTGTCGAGGATCGTTCCGGCTTTGTAGGTACCTGCCGGAAATTCATTGTCGCCGTCATTATCAGCGTCACCAATAACGGTGATTGCTGCTGAGACGTCCGAATCGCCGTCACCGTCGATATCGTCTCCATCCACGAGCGTTGTGTCTGCTATCAAAGCAGTAGAGGGAGAAGAAGCGATGGCGGCGAAACTTGCGGACGTCCGGAACGTGACCTCATTGATCATGTCGAACCGGATCAGACCGGGGTTACCCGTCGTTCCAACAAGCTGCATGTTGATATAGGAAGTTGGGATGTTGTTCCAGGCATTGAGCGAATTTTGGATCCCTACGCTCATCTGGGCCACGGTTAGGATCGGCGCGCCCAGCGGATTGGGAATCGGATCCAGGGTATTGTTGATTCGATACGGCACGGGGATCGCGCGCTGGTCCCACTTGATTTGGATCACCTTGGCCAAAATTTGACCAGCGACTGGCGAAGGGGTGCCGGCGGTGATATCAACAGTCTCAAACTTACCCGCCCGTACACTTGCCACGCTCATCAGAATCATTGATGTAGTTAACAAAATCGATAGGAACTTTCTGTTCATATGTCCTCCTCGGGAAACTCTTCTCGTCGGATTCAGCCTGGCGGCGAATCCAGTGGGGTTTAGGTCGTGGATCAGTCGCGGTTAGTTTTTCAAATAACCTTTGACCCGCTCCTTGAAGCTCGAGAGTGGAGTCACGTCTGATTGACCGCGACGGTCCCCGTTATTACCCCGGAGCGACATCTCGGACAGATCACGTGAAACCACAGGTTCCCCGTCTTCACCATTCACGATTGAGTATTTCCCTTGAGAAAAGCCGGCAACCGTATAGTTATTGCCAAACTCGGGGGCGGCAGTCAAAAACAGGAACGCATTCTCACCTGGCGTGAGTCGCGGCGCGCCTGGATATGACATCGAGACTGGAATCTTGCGATTAGCGTCGATACCGCCTGGTAAAACGACGACGACAGTGTCGGATCCGGCGCCCTTGAGGGTTTCGGATACTGAAACTGTAGCCATCGTGACGAGACTTCCATCTACCCAGGCACTCTGGGTACTGACGCAATTTCCAATCGCTATCACGTCTGACTGGCTAACCATATCTTGTAGCGAGAGAGCAACGGCAAGAGTCGTGTCGGATGCACCGAGGGTGTCATCGGGTGGAGCGTTTACCGCCTTTGTACCCCAACGGGCTGACACTAGTAGGGCAATTACGATAAGGAGGCAGCTTGCCAAAGTAATCTTCTTCATGCGGGAATCCTTTCTAACGTATCGGTTCTGACAACTGGTTCGTAACCAGAGAGACCTCTGGTGTAAGGAGTGGGGAAAGACAACAGATTTTTATATTCCGCACGTTTTGGCTGGTGACAGCTCAACTAGTCGAGGTGGCTATCGCACAGCCCTTTTCGGCTCAAAGGGAAGCTTGAGCACATTAAGATGGCGTCGGCATAAAGTCAAGGGATTTAGCAGAAACGGCTGGGTATGAGAAGAACATTACAATTCGGGGCGGTTTTTGGAGGTTTTGTACTCTTGTCGATCCTGGGTGGATGCAACGGGGAGAACGGAATCGGAAAGCCGGCTGAGACACGCGAAGCAATGAAAACAGGACCAATTGTGTACGTAGCGCTGGGAGACTCAACCGGCGCCGGAGTGGGTGCAAGGAATGGCGGGTATGTGGCGCGGCTTTTCCAACGGCTGGTTGAACGGCGGCCGGGGTCGAGGTTGGACAATCTGTGCGTCAGCGGTTCGACGACGGAGGACGTGCTGCGCCGCCAGTTGGACAAAGGCGTGGCGCTGAATCCGGACCTGGTCACTCTGGGTATCGGTATCAACGACATCGGACATGGGATGACGTTGGACCAGTTTTCCCGGAATTACGAACAGATCCTCAGCACGTTAAAAGAGAAGACACATGCGCAGATCGTGGTGACGAACATTCCGGACATCTCGAGCGCGCCGACCATTCCGGGACCGCTGCGGCAAGGGTACCAGCAGAAGATTGTTCAATTCAGTCAAAGGCTGGAAGAGATCGCGGCGCGACATGATGTGAATGTGTTTGACGTTTACACGATCACGACGAAGGAGCTGCCGTCGCATCCGGAGTATTTCTCGAGCGACGGATTTCACCCGTCCGACGCGGGGTACGAGCTTTGGGCGCAGCAGATGTGGCCGACGGTGGCGCGGGTGATCGGGGACAGCGAATAAGGGTTTCCTCGCAAAGGCGCAAAGACGCAAAGGAAGAAATTAGTTTTCCTTTGCGTCTTTGCGCCTTTGCGTGAGGATATTCCCGTTTGAATCAAAGAAGTGTGCTCGCTCCGTCGCGAGCCGCAGCCACACCTTGCTTTCAACGTCGGCTCGGAAGTCCGCCGGGGCGCGTGCGATCAATCTGTTCTCACCAACGGACAGGAACACAAACGTCTCATTCCCCATCAACTCCGTAACGTAAACAGTGGCAGCGATCGCCCCATCGTGCGGCTCCGCAAAGACCTGAATGTGTTCCGGTCTGATACCCATGGTTAAAGCCCCGGCTAACTGAGTGTTCAATGGAACCCGTAGCGAATCACTAACGAACGTCGCCTGATCAATCCGGCCTTCCACGAAGTTCATGCTCGGGCTACCGACAAACTCCGCCACAAACCGGTTCGCCGGTTCGTTGTAAATATTCATTGGCGTGTCGAACTGTTGCAGTCGACCCTTTCTCATCACTGCGACACGAGACGCGAGCGTCATTGCTTCTGCCTGATCGTGTGTCACGTAGATCGTCGTCGTTCCGAGTTGATGCTGAAGACGTTTCAGCTCGCCGCGCATCTGCACGCGGAGTCGAGCGTCGAGATTCGAAAGCGGCTCGTCCATCAGGTACGCGCGCGGCTCGCGTACGATAGCGCGTGCAAGCGCCACTCGCTGTCGTTCGCCGCCCGATAACTGTCGCGGCTTGCGGTCGAGCAGCGATTCGATCTCGAGCATCGCGGCGACTCGATTTACACGGTCCGCGCGCTCGTTCTTTTCGATCTTTCGCACGCGCAACGGGTAGCCGATGTTTTCTGCGATCGTCATGTGTGGATAAAGCGCGTAACTCTGAAACACCATCGCGAGGTCACGATGTTGAGTCGGAACATCGTTCACGCGCTCGCCGCCGATGTAGATCTCGCCCGAAGTGACAGTTTCAAGACCCGCGAGCATTCGCAGCGTCGTCGTCTTGCCACACCCGGATGGACCAAGCAGCACGACGAACTCGCCATCGCGGATCTCCAGCGACAGATCGTCGACGACGCACGCGCCGCCAAAATCCTTGCTTACGTTTCGAAACTCGACGCTCATCCTTTAACCGCGCCCATCGACAGACCTCGCACCAGATACCGCTGCAACGCGAGTGCGAACACGAGGATCGGAACAATCGCGACTGCCGCCGCAGCGCTCATCACGCCCCACTTAATTTCGTACTGCGTCACACGTCCGGCGATCCCGACCGGCAGTGTCATCGACGCATCAGTCTGCGTCAGCACCAAAGCAAACAGAAACTCATTCCACGAAACGATCAAACAGAACACGGCCGTAGCCGCGAGGCCGGGCGCGACCAGCGGCAACACGACGCGCACGAGCGCGCCGATACGTGAATCACCATCGACTAGCGCCGCTTCCTCCAGATCGCGCAGCAGATCGGCGAAGAAACCCCGCATCATCCAGATCACGAATGGCAGGTTGAACGCGGTGTACACGATTATCAAAGACGCTCGTGTGTTGAGCAGTCTGAGATCACGCATCATGAGAAACAAAGGCACAGCCGTGACGATTGCCGGAAACATCCGCGTCGAAAGAATCCACAAAGAGAGATGTTTGTGTAGCTGCCAGGGAAGTTCAAAGCGCGCGAGAGCGTAAGCGGCGAGCGTCCCGATGATCAACGCGCACGCAGTCGACGTGACCGCGACGATCGCGCTCGTAAGCAGGTATTGTCCGAAACCGCGGCTGACGAATGCGTCGTAGTAATGTTCGAGTGTGGGTGTGAAGATGAACCACGGCGGAGGGCTCGCGAACTGCTCCACTTCAGTCTTCAGAGAGATCGTGAGCATCCAGTAGACGGGCGCGAGTGCTCCGACCAGGGCCACGAAAAGGCACAGAATGCGCACAAAAGTAAATCTGTTCTTTATCTGTGTCATCTGTGGCTAAGGAATCGAATGTAAATGACGCTGATGACGTTCGTCAGCGCCAGCAACACGAAAGACATCGCCGCCGCGTACCCGAAATCAAAGAAGCGAAACGCGGTGCGATAGATGTAGAGACTTATCGTCTCGGTCGCAAAGCCTGGTCCACCTTCCGTCAGAATAAAAATCTGATCGAAGACGCGCAGCAGATCCATCGTGCGTAAAAGCAGAACGATCAGAATCGCCGGCTTCAATAACGGCAGCGTCACGTGTCGAAACGTTTGCCATCGACTCGATCCGTCGATCAATGCCGCTTCGTAAGGTTCCTGTGGGATCGCCTGCAATCCTGCCAGCAGCACGAGAAAAACAAACGGCGTCCATTGCCAAACGTCCACGGCGATGACTGACAGCATCGCGAGTCGCGGCGAAGCGGTCCAGGTCAAACTCTCCGTGTCGATTCCAAACTGTTTGAGTGTTCCATTGATCGCGCCGAAATTCGGATTCAGCATCAGGCGCCAGACGACGCCGACGACAACCGTCGGCAACATCATCGGCACCAGCAGGCTTGCGCGAAACAGTCCGCGCCCCCGCATCTCTCTGTTGAGCAACAAGGCCAGCGCCAGTCCCAGCAGAAATTCGAGAGTCAGTGCAGCGGCGGCATAGACAAACGTGTGGGCCATTGCCGTCCAGAAAAAGTTGTCGGAAGCGAGTCGCGCGAAATTTCCGAGGCCCCATTCAATGCCGTTGGAGGTTTCCTCCTGGAGACTGATGGTTACCGAATAGATGAGTGGATAGATCGAAAGCGAGAGGAGCACCGCCATTGCCGGCGCGATGAAGAGAACGGGCAGCAGCCAGTGGCGCTTAGCGTGCGCGCTGAAGAATCTTCTCGATTTCGGCATTCGCCTGGTTCATTGCTTCCGCGGGCGGCAACGCGCCGCTGTTGGCTTTTGAGAGAAAGATGCCAAAAGCGTTTTCAATCTCGTTCCAGTAAGGCGTGCGCGGGCGCGGCCTGGAGCTTTCGAGCGAGCGCAACTGCGCCGGATACGCGGGATACTTTGCGATCAATTCTTTATCGCGAAAGAGCGATTTGCGGGTCGGCGGATTGCCGCGCAGCGCCGACGCTCGCATCTGTTCCGCGGTGGTGGCCCAAACTAAAAACTCCAATGCGTCTGCCGCGTTCCGCGAAGTGCGTGGGATCGCGATCAGCCAGTTACCAATCTCAGCCTGACCCGGTTTTTGCGCCTTCGGCAGCGTTGTAAATTCCATTTTCCCGATCACCTTCGATTTCGACGGATCGCTAAACGAACTGATCCACGCGGGCCAGTTGATCGACATCGCCGCCGTTCCTTGCAACAAATGTGCACCAACCTCATCGGCATTGAAACTCGCATAACCCGGAGGTGAGTATTTGCCGAGCTCGAGCATGAACTCCAGCGCTGCAATTCCTTCAGGACTGTTGACCGCTGGTTTGCCGGAGGCGTCAAACATCTCGCCGCCGAAGGCCCAGAAGATCGGCATGAAGTCGGCAACGGCCGCGTTGCCCTGCGCCGCACGCATCACGTACCCGTAGACTCTGCCGCCGTTCGCGCCTTCAGTTTCTTTCTCGTGGATTGTTTTCGCGGCCGTGAGCACGTCGGGCCACGTCGCAGGTGGTTTCAAAGAATATTTCTCAAAAAGATCTTTGCGATAGAAAAATAATTGTGAGTTGCCGACGTACGGCAGGGCATAGAGGGAACCCGTCTGGTATGGATGCCGGCAGAGCGCGATCGAGGCGTCGACAAAATCCGCGTCGGGGCCGGATTGACCGCGTTTTTGCAGCAACGGAGTGAGGTCGGTCATGAGTTGTTCGTACGCGAAACGTGGAAACCACGGATCGTCCAGCATGATCAGGTCGTAGGCGCCCGTGCGCGCCTTGAGATCTATCAATTCTTTCTCAAAAAGATTTGAATAAGGAAACTCGGCGATATTCATTGCGGTGCCGGTTTGCGCCTGGTAAGCGGCGGCGGCCTGTTTGAGAGCGTCGCCTTCAACTCCCGAAACGACCGCGATCGTCAGTTGTTTATGGACTGTGTGTGGGGTTCGTTGACAAGTAGAACTGGCGAAGCAAAGGACGATGAGCAACGTCAGGAATTTTGTTAGTCGCATCCTATTAATCTGTGTAATTTGTGGATTGCCTTTTGGCAAGAAAGAACGAGATCAGCGTCGAGTAGATGAGGCCGAGGATCATGCCACTCAGGAACAAGCCCGCAAACGCCTGAATCGCAATCCGCGACATCGGCGCACCGGCCGTCGCTCCCGGCTCACTCTCCAACCACCTCGTCCCGATCACCGCGAGCACGCCGATAAAAAACAGCGAGGCCGCGAGCGCGTAGACGAAAGAGATCGCGACACCGGTCTTCAGACCTTCTTTGAAGGTTGGCCTGTCACCTTTCTGTCGCTCCAGCTCCTTCAGTCCTAAATAGATCATGACGAAATGGAGGATGTTGAAGAAGATTGGACCACCGAGAGAGTGAACGAGCGACGCGGGGTTCGTGACGACGGAGCGCGCGATGAGCACCCACGCGATCAGTCCGGCGGCGATCATGAGTCCGTATTTGAGTGGTATTTTCATGTTAAGCCACAAAGAGGCACAAAAAGGCAGACACAAAAAAGGAAATTAATCCCAGGCGGGTTTGATTCCGCCTTGAGAGTCGTGCCAGTAGGGTGCCCATGCGAGAGTCAATAGTTTGACTGCGATGTTTGCTTTGGTCGGTTTTAAGCTCACCGTCTCCAGCCCTTCAGTTTGTGAATCGAAAGCGCGTTCGAGAGTTGCGGTTTCCGATTTGAACTCGGCGTCGAGATCGGCGAGTTTCTGGTCCATTGCTGCGACGTTGTCTTCAGCACGATCTACGTCTTGTGCCTCTTTCCACGATCGACCCGCACCGCGCACGGCTGTGGTGGCTCTGCCGAGCGTCGACATGCTCGCACGCTTTCGACCCATGAAAGACGACAGCAGGGTCGCGCCGAATGAGATTGCGGTCTGAAGCTTTTGACCTTTTGCCTGTTCGCGCTCGCGTTCCACGGACTGTTCCGCGCGGCGCTTGCGATCCTCCAGTTGCTCGAACTTCGGCGCGTATTTCTGCCGCAGTTTATCGACTGCTTCGTCGCGTTTCTCTCGTGCCATTTGTTGCAGACGAACTCGGAAATCGCGTTCTGACTCGCCCGGGTTCGACACGATCTCCAGGCTTGGACTCTCGAGTAGATCGAGCCGCTGGTTCCGATAGATCCAACTCGCGAAGTCTTTACGCCACGTCGTGTAGCTCTTTGCTTTCGTTGCCTGCGACGGCACGTCGACAAAGTGCGCGTCCGCTTCCGCTTCTGATTCGAGATCCTCGACGGGAAGGTCCAACGAAACAGCCTGACCCCAATCGACGTCGACTGGTCCATCCGTTACGGGAGCGAGCACAGTCAACTGCTGTGTCAGATCGACTGTCTTCGAACTGCTGTAACAAACCTCCGCGGCGCCGAGCAGCATTGGATGATACGACAGAGTCGCATTGCCGCCACCAGGCGAACGAACGGGAATGTAGTACTGCGTTACTTCAGGCGGAAGCACCGGCTTCTCGCTTTTCGCCGCCAGTGCACCAGGAACAGTTGGCGCGGGCGAGACTGGTGCAGACACCGCGGGCGCGCTCGTCTTCAAAGGATCCATCAGCGACTTGATCTGCGCGCGCGTCAGTGGCCCACGCAAGTACGACAGCGCCCAACGCGTCTCAAACACTTCCGGCGCATCGTCGTGCACGTTATTCATCAGGAAGATTCGTTTGTTGAGCCCGGCGAGCAGTTGCTCCATCTCTTGCTTGTCAAACTTTTGACCCGTTCCCGCGGCGATTCCTTCCAGTCCTTCCAACACGCGTGCTTTGTCGCGCTCCGTTTGCAGGCGACCGATGAACCACGTGCCCGTGTTCGCCAGTCCTTTGTAATCGAGATCGACAGGATTCTGCGTCGCCAGCACGACGCCGAGTCCAAACGCGCGTCCTTGTTTCAATAACGTCAAGAGCGGCAACTTCGACGGCGGGTTCGCAACCGGCGGGAAGTATCCGAAGATCTCGTCCATGTAGAGGATCGCGCGCAGGCTCGTGGTCCCCGATTGAGTTCTCATCCATCCGAGCACCTGATTCAGCAGCAGCGACACGAAAAACATTCGTTCCGCATCCGCGAGATGTGCGATGGAAAATATGGCGAGCCGCGGCTTTCCGTTTTCAGTGTAAAGAAACTTTTGGACGTCGAGCGGCTCGCCTTCCATCCAGCTCGCAAAACTCGGCGATGCGAGCAGGTTGTTCAATGCCATCGCGAGTTGGAATCGATCGTTCGCCGGATAAAATGAGTCGAGATCCATCACGCCGACCTTCGTGATCGAAGGTGTCTGGACCTTTTGAATGAGTGCGGCAATATCCAGATCTTTCGCCGCTGACCATTCTTGGTTGAGAATGTTTGAAAGCAGAATGTGTTCGCGACTACGGATCGGATCGGCATCGATGCCGACGAGTCCGAGCAAACTCGTCACCGTGGTGTTAATTCGCTCTGCGAGAGCCTCGCTGTCATTCCTGATCGTTTCCGGAGGCGCGGCAAATGATTTGATGATCGACACTGGCAAGCCGGCGTTGCTGCCGGGCGTGTAGATGCGGAAGTCGGCCGCGTCGCGCAATCGCCTGATGCGATCACCGTCCTGGCCCCACTTCGCAAGACCTTCCTTCCAGAGGTTTGCCTGCTGCGTCGCATCGACACCTTCTTCCACCCACGGCGCAAACTCTTGCGGCGAGAGATTCGGAAACGTCAGCAGCAGGTTACAAAGATCACCCTTCGGATCGATGATGAGCGCGGGTATGCCGTCGATCGCTGCTTCTTCGAGCAGCGTGATGCAAAGTCCGGTCTTGCCGCTGCCGGTCATGCCAACGCACACCGCGTGCGTGACGAGATCTTTTGAATCGTAGAGCAGCAGATCGTCTTTGTTCGCCGCCCGCCCTAAATAAAAAACACCGAGTTTCTCAAACTCTTCCATAACTTCAAGCCTTTTTAGACAGGATTATCCTGTCCCCATTTTGTCCGAGTATAAGCAATCCGAAAACCGTGTCGCTCTGCATTTCGTTGCGACCCGCTGCCGGGCTGCGCCACCATCATCGCGATCGTGCAACCCTGCGTGGCAGCGTAGCGCAAACGTTCTTCGAGCAACGCAAGCTGAGCACCTTGCCGGCGAGCTTTGGGAACCGTGCTGGCGCCCGCCAACAGCGCCACATCACCGGACATTATTAAAGCGCCCGTCGCGATCGGATCTCCGTACAATTCAGCCAGAAACGACGATGCCTTCGAGCGTACTGTCACCAACCCCAGTTCTCGTATCAAATCTGCAACTTCGGAAAACTCACGCCATCCCTCGTAGGCTGTTCGCGCCCAGAGTTCTCCTTCACTCTTTTCAATGATTCTGATTTTAACTTCATCATTCCGAGCGACGTCCAATCGCAAGTCGGGGCTGATCGGCCGGTAAAGCACGTTCGAAACCTCGATTGGTTTATAACCACGCTCACTGAGTAATTTAAACGTCGATGGATCGGCGAGTGGACATACTTCGTGAAAAACGCCCGCACCCCTCGACTTAAAAAACTCCTCGAGCTGGTCCATGTCTTCTTCAGTAATTAGCTGGAATACACCGAGACCGAATGTCTGCGTCACGGGTGAGCCGACGCCATCGAACATTGCATAAGTTTCGGCGACTGCGGTCCACGTCGCGCCAACTTCCGGAAAAGCTTCGGCGCGAGCTTCAACAAACTGAACATTAGCTCGTGCTTCTGTGCGTTCCAAACGACGAGCCAGCTCGAGATCTGCAAATGGATAATCTAATGTCATATCCGCGTTCATCTGCGAAAATCTGCGGCTTATCTTTTAACCGCAAACAGCCGCCACTCGCCACAGCCTAACAAATCGTGAATTCCTCGATCGTCAAAATCCAGCCCCGACCCGGCAACCAGATCTTTCACAGTGCTCGACACAAGCACCTCCCCAGCCTCTGCTTCGTTCGCGATACAAACACACATCTCCGCAGCAGTACCTGACACCTGGCCATCCACGATCTCACACTCGCCGGTGTGAAGACCATTGCATATCTCAACACCAAGCCGCGCCGCATACTCCGTGATCGCCGAAGCACAGCGAATCGCGCGTGCCGGCCCGTCGAAAATCGCGAGTATGCGATTCTCTACGATGTCGACCTCGCGACCACGGAACCATTCGATCTCCTTCGTGATGTACGCGTGCAGCCGTCGCAACAGGTCCAGCCAACGATCCTCTCCAAGCCTCTGCACATGTTGCTTCACGCCGATGATTCGCCCCACCAACACCGTCGCCAGCACCGTGTCAGGCTCGACGTGGTGACGTACGCCCGTCAAAAACTCTTCCACCTCGTCGAGAATCGCATCCTGATCGCCGACGAACGGAAGATGATCGTTTCCAGGCAACTCGACAAACTTCGCACCCGGAATTCTGTCCGCCACAAACCGTCCCTCTTCGACTTTCAAACACTGATCTTCGCGTCGGTGAATCACCAGCGAGGGTACACGAATCGACGGCAACACGTTGCGCACGTCGATCTCGGCGTTCATTTGCGTCAGCGCAACAGCCGCGCCCGGGCTCGCTCCCATCCGCAAATATG
This sequence comes from Pyrinomonadaceae bacterium, assembly GCA_035571655.1. Classification (GTDB taxonomy): domain Bacteria; phylum Acidobacteriota; class Blastocatellia; order Pyrinomonadales; family Pyrinomonadaceae; genus PSRF01. The sequence continues at coordinate 1,636 of DATNCH010000107.1, read as the reverse complement.
TGGCCCACCAGTCACGAAACTCCGGATCGCCGGCAACACTCGGCGCACGTTCGTCGATGCCGACGGGTCCACCCCATTGCTTGCGCATGACTTCGAAAAACTGTTCGCGCTGTTCTGGCGTCGGCCCCCACGGATAATCTGCGTCGCGTATTCGCTTGGCGTAGGTCCCGATCATCACCAGCGCCAACGTTTTCTCGGGATACGTAGCAGCAAACAGACTGCACATTGGACCACCTTCAGACACACCGCACAAGGCAGCGCGCTCCGATCCGACAGCGTCCATCACTGCTCGCACGTCGTCCATCCGCTGCTCGAGTGTCGGCAGTTGATTGATCGGCACGCGATCTGAAAGTCCTGTCCCGCGTTTATCAAAAAGAATCAAGCGCGAGAACGACGCGAGGCGCATCAGGAAGCGCGCGAAGCTCGGTTCGCGCCAGAAGTATTCCATGTGCGAAACCCAACCCATCACGAAGACGAGATCGAGTGGGGCGTCGCCGATTACCTGGTAAGCGATGTTCACGTCACCGCTGCGCGCATACATCGTTTCCGGCGGACGCGGCAACGGCAATGCCGGGCCAACTGATGAGATGCTAGGTGAGACGTCGATTACACGCGCTGCCAGAAGCTCGTCTTCATCCGTGCGTTCGACGATGATCCGCGCCCTCGTTCGTTCGTGCACGATCATCGTGTCGTCGTCTCCCCCGGTCGCTCGGACATCACCAACAAAACGATACCCACGCTTCGGCACGGTCTGAATGTAAGGTTCGCCTTCTTTACTTCTATCCCCGGCACCCAGCACCTTGCGAAGTATCGAAATGTTTTGCGCGAGGTTGTTTTCTTCGACAAAACTGTCAGGCCAAACCTGTCGCATCAACTCCTTTTTGGTCAACACGTGGTTCGAGTTTTCGATCAGAACCAGCAACGTGTCGAACACTTTCGGCGTGAGCGACACCTCACGATCCTCTTTGAAGAGAATGCGTTCAGCCGCGTCAACTCGAAACGTGTCAAATAAATAAAAGCGCTTGGCCGGTTGACTCATCATCGGCTTTCAGAGGTTTTTGAAAATAATCTCACGATCAATTCAGAATTTCCTAAATACGAACACAGGCCCGCGCCCGTATTTTCCCGTGCAACTCACATCGCACCCGACGCCACTTTGAACAGATTATTCAGGAGATATTGGAATGAACACAAGAGCGAAAAACGAGGCACAAACCCCCGCCCCGACTCCCCGCCGTCACGCTGTGGTGCTTGGAGGAAGTCTTGCAGGACTTTTAGCCGCGCGCATTTTGGCGGAACACTTCGACCACGTGACGCTGATCGAGCGCGACGCTTACAAGGAAACCACCGAAACGCGCAAGGGACAGCCACAGGCGAACCACGTGCACGGCTTGCTCGCGCGCGGTTGCCAGATTCTCGAAGAACTGTTTCCCGGTTTGCAAGATGAAATGATTGCGGCGGGTGCACCCCTGGTGGACATGGCGAACGAAATTGCCTGGTTCACCAGGGCCGGGTGGGGAATCAGATTCCCCTCCGAACTGAAGGTGCTTGCTTTCACACGCCCGTTGCTGGACTTGCACGTTCGTCGCCGCGTCGCCAACAACCCGCGAATTGAAATACTCGACAACACGGACGT
>DATNCH010000106.1:0-24464 GCA_035571655.1 Pyrinomonadaceae bacterium | reverse complement strand
ACCGCTCAGACGTGGTTTGCGCGACGGTGAGTTGCCGCTCTCGTATGCGCAGCAGCGGTTGTGGTTTGCGGATCAGTTGACACGCGGGAGTGCAATATTCAACGTCGCGGTCGCGGTGCGGCTGAATGGAGAGCTGAATGTAACGGCGTTGGCGCGGACGCTGCGGGAGATCATCGCACGGCATGAAGTGCTGCGCACCACGTTTCCGGCGCGCGAGGGACAGCCGGTGCAGGTGATTGTGGAGCAGGTAGAGTTCGAGTTGCCGGTGACGGATCTGCGTGAGCTGGACCAGGCAGAGCGGGAGCAAGTAGCGCGGCGGCTGGCAGAGGAGGAAGCGCAAACACGATTTGACTTAGCTACTGGACCACTAGTGCGGGCCCGGCTGCTGCGGTTGGGCGAAGCAGAACACGTGGCGCTCTTCACCATGCATCACATCGTCAGTGACGGGTGGTCCAAGGGTGTGTTGATCAAAGAAGTGAGCCAGCTTTACGAGGCTTACAGTCGTGGCGAGGAGTCGCCGCTGACGGAGTTGCCGATTCAGTACGCGGACTACGCGGTGTGGCAGCGCGAGTGGCTGACAGGCGAAGTGTTGGATAAGCAGTTGGAGTACTGGCGCGAGCAGTTGGCGGGCGCGCCGGAAACGTTGGCGTTGCCGGCCGACCGTGAACGACCTGCGATTCAGAGTTTTCGTGGTGGACGCTACCCGGTTGCGTTCACGCCTGAGCTGACTGAGAACCTGAAGAGCCTGAGCCGGCGTGAAAGTGCGACGTTATTCATGACGCTGCTGACCGCGTTCAAGATCCTTCTTCATTACTACTCCAAACAGGATGACATCGTGGTTGGCGCAAACGTCGCCAACCGCAACCAGGCTGAGACTGAGGCGCTGATCGGCTTCTTTGTGAACACGGTCGTGCTGCGCACGGATCTGTCTGGTGATCCGACTTTCGTAGAGTTGTTGAAGCGGTTGCGGGAAGTGTGCCTGGAAGCTTATGCGCACCAGGACGTGCCGTTTGAGAAAGTAGTAGCGCTGTTGCAACCGGAACGAAACCTGAGTCGGCAACCGTTGTTTCAAGTGAAGATCGATCTCGACGATGGGTTGATGAATGCACTTGAGCTTCGCGGATTGATGCTGACACCATTTGAGCTCCCCAATGATGTGGGCAAATACGATTTTCAACTGCTGATGACCACGGCAGGCGAAGGGTTACGTGGCGACCTCGTATACAACAAGGACCTATTTGCTGAAGCGACCGTGAGCATGATGAGCGGCCAGTTGGGAACTTTGCTTCACGAGATCATCAAACAGCCCGATGCGCGGATCAGCATGCTCGAAGAAGTGTTGGCCGAGGCGGACAAACAGCACCAGGCCGGCAGAGAAACCGATTACAAAAACAGTATCCAGCAAAGGTTCAAGCAAGCAAAGCAAAAGGTAGCAACGGTGTCATAGACAGAGTTGCAGTAACAACCTCCTCCACCTCTCGAGAACTGAAACAAATGACGGAAAAAACTATTCGAGGCTACAGCTTGTCGCCTCAGCAAAGACGGTTTTGGCTGTTACAACGAGCCGGGGACGAACATCATTACCTCGCGCAATGCGCAGTGTTGTTGGATGGGATCATAAATAAACCGATCTTCATCGCAGCGCTAAAGCAGGTCGTGGAGGCGCACAGCATTTTGCGCACGACGTTCAAGCGACTGCCTGGATTGGCTGTTCCCTTGCAGGTTGTCAATGAGAGCGGAGAGCTGCCAGTAGAGGGATACGATCTGAGCGAGTGGGACAGCGATGAGGCAGAAACACGAATCGAGATGCTTCTCGACGAAGCCAGGCGAACATCGCTGGATTTTGAGCATGGACCACTCGTGTGGATGTCGCTCGTTAAATTGGCCGCGAATAAACACGTCTTGATCGTCAACGCTTCGATCCTATACGCAGATGCGACGGGACTAAGAAACCTGGTCAAAGAAATCGAGCGCTGCTACGACGCTGGCCTGCGTCACGAAGTGCTCGGCGACGAGCCGCTTCAGTATGTCGCTGTATCCGAAGTCTTCAACGAATTGCTGGAGTCAGCGGACACGAAAGCGGGTAGAGAATATTGGAATAAACAGCACTTGCCGGATCTCAACGCGCTGAAACTCTCTTATGAAAAGCATCCAGCCACCGCAGGCAATTTTGCGCCACGTCAACTCGATCTGACGCTAAGCGCAGATTTGGTTAAAGACATTGACGCGCTTGCGGTTGATCGCCAGGCCTCGACGCGTGCGTTTCTGCTGGCGTGCTGGGAGGTTCTGTTTTGGCGTTTGAGCGGACAGGCGGAGATGGTGGTGGGTATTGCTACGGACGGACGTAACTATGAAGAGTTAGAGACAGCGATTGGACTGTGCACTCGATATTTGCCCGTTCAATGTCGACTACTGGAAAGCGCACCGTTCACAGACGTCCTGCAACAGGTTAACGACACGATGCGCGAAGTTTATACCTGGCAAGAGAGCTTCACCTGGGAACACGTGACTGGTTCACACGAGAGTGTCTCGAAAGCGTTTTTCCCTTTCTGCTTCGACTACGCGGAAGCGACCGGCGCAGACGTTGTTGGCGACGTCAGATTTTCTATTTACTTCCAGTCCGCGTATGTCGAGCGCTTCGACATCATGCTCTCGTGTGTCAGCCTCGCGGAAGGTATCAAGCTCGAGTTTCACTACGATTCGAACTGTTATGCGGAGGCAGACATTAAGCGGTTGGCGGCGGAGTATCAGACGCTGCTACAGAGCGTTGTGGCAGAGCCGGAGTCGGCCATCGGGAAGCTGGAAATCGTGAGCGCCGCGGAGCGCGAACAATTATTAGTGGAATGGAACGACACGGCAGCGGCTTACTCGATGGGCCAGTGTGTCCATGAACTGTTCGCACAGAAAGCAGCAGAGACGCCTGAGGCGGTGGCGTTGGTCTATGAAGACGAGCAATTGAGCTACGGCGAACTAAACCGGCGCGCGAATCAGGTGGCGCATTATTTAATAGGACTGGGCGTGGGCGCAGAAGTCGCGGTGGGCCTGTGCGTGGAACGGTCGCTGGAGATGCTGGTGGGCGTGTTGGGGATCCTGAAGGCGGGCGCCGCGTATCTGCCGCTGGAGCCGAGCTATCCGGGCGCACGCTTGAGTTTCATGCTGGCCGATGCTGGGGCCACCGTGCTGCTGACGCAGCCGCATCTGCGCGAGCGGCTGGGAGAAGTCGCGGCTGAAGTTGTGTGTGTAGACGAGATAACCGGACAGAGTGACGCGAATCCGGAAGTGAAGTTAGAGCAGGAGAATCTGGCTTATCTGATCTACACCTCCGGTTCGACCGGGAATCCGAAAGCGGTGGGCGTGAGTCATGGGAATCTCGTCAATTACGTGCAGGCGATCCAGGCGGTGTTGCGGCTCGAGGCGGGTGCAAGCTATGCGACGGTGTCGACGCTGGCGGCGGACCTCGGGAACACGGTGATCTTTCCTGCTCTGTGCGGCGGTGGGACGCTGCACGTGATCAGTGGCGAACGACTGAGTGACGGCGCGTTGCTGGGCGCATACATGCAGCAGCACGAGATCGACGTGCTGAAGATCGTGCCGTCGCATTTGGAAGCGTTGCTGGCGAGTGGGGGTGAGCAGGTGCTGCCGCGGCGGCGATTGGTGGTGGGCGGCGAAGCGAGTAGTTGGGAGTTGGTGCGGAAGGTGAAGCAGCTACGGCCAGCGTGTGAGGTGATCAATCACTACGGGCCAACGGAAGCGACGGTGGGAGCACTGACGAATGCGCTGGCTGATAAAGAAGCACAGGTTGAGCAAGGAAAGGTGCCGTTAGGGCGGCCGCTGGGGAATGTGCAGGCGTATGTATTGGACCAGCGGCAGCGACCGGTGCCGGTGGGCGTGAGTGGCGAGATCTACCTGGGTGGCGCGGGCGTGAGCCGGGGTTATCTGAAGCGCGCGGAATTGACCGCGGAGAAGTTCCTGCCGGATCCGTTCAGTGGCGCGCGTGGCGGCCGGCTGTACCGCACGGGCGATGTAGGGCGGTATCGCAGCAGTGGCGAGCTGGAGTTTCAGGGGCGCGTGGACGGGCAGGTGAAGCTGCGCGGCTATCGAGTGGAGTTAGGCGAGATCGAAGCGAGCTTGCGTGGACACGCGGCGGTGGAGAGCGCGGTGGTGTTGGCGCGCGAGGAGCAGTTGGTGGGTTATGTGGTGGTGCAGCGGCCGTACCGGGAAGTGCTCGAAGGGCGGCGACGCTATCAGTTGCCGAACGGGATGTCGATCGTGCAGCAGAACAAGATGGAGAGCGATTACCTGTATCAGGAGATCTTTGGCGAGCACAGTTACTTCCAGTACGGGATCGAGCTGCCGGATCAGGACGTGTGCGTGTTTGATGTGGGCGCGAACATCGGGATGTTCACGCTGTACGTGAGCGAGCGTTGTCCGGGCGCGCGGATCTATGCGTTCGAGCCGATCGGAGAAGTGTGCGCGGCGTTGCGGCTGAATGCGGAGTTGTACGGGGCGGAGTCGGTGAAGGTGTATGAGTGTGGGTTGTCGGACCGGGAGCGGGAAGAGAGCTTCACCTACTATCCGCGGCAGACGATGATGTCGGGCGCGAGCATGTACGCGGATACGGAGTATGAGAAGGAAGTCGTGAAGCTCGCCATGCGGCAGGCTGACGGCGGCGAGCAGGAGTTGTTGCTGCAGGAAGCAGACGAGTTGTTGCAGCGGCGGTTCGAAGAGCAGACGGAGCGGTGCCGGTTGCGACGGTTATCGGACGTGATGCGGGAAGAAGGAGTAGAGCGGATTGATCTGCTGAAGGTGGACGTGCAGAGGTCGGAGTTGGATGTGCTGTTGGGAGTGGAGGAAGAGGACTGGTCGAAGATCGGGCAGGTGGTGATGGAAGTGCACGATCGTCCGGGCAGTGCGGACGAAGGGCGGTTGCAGGAGATCGCACGGTTCCTGGAAGCGCGTGGCTTCACGGTGGTGACGGAGCAGATAGAAGCGTTGCAGGGCACTGACCGCTACAACCTTTACGCACTGCGACCCGAGCGCCTCGTGAGAAATGAAGCGAGAAATGAAGCTAAGCAGGACAGTGCAGCGTATCCGCCGGTGGGAATTACGAGCGCGGAGTTGCGTACTTACCTGCGGGAACAGTTGCCGGACTACATGGTGCCAACGTGGATCGTGCCGCTGGACGAATGGCCGTTGACGCCGAACGGAAAACTCGATCGGCCAGCATTGCCGGCGCCCACAGTGCAGAGCGGCGAACAAGAGTCGCAGCAGTGCACGCCTACTGAAGAGATAGTGGCGGGCGTGTGGGCGGAAGTTTTGAAGTTGCAGGAAGTGGAAGTAGACGCAAACTTCTTCGATCTCGGCGGACACTCGTTGTTAGCGACGCAAGTCGTCTCACGACTGCGCGCGGCGTTTGGAGTCGAAGTGCATCTGCGGAGTTTGTTCGAGTCGCCAACGGTGCGCGGCCTGGCGGAGCAGATCGACGAAGCGCTGAAGGCGAAAGAAGGAATTGCAATGCCGCAGTTGCAACCGGCGAAGCGCAATGGCGATCTCCCGCTCTCGTATGCCCAGCAGCGCTTATGGTTCCTCGATCAATTGGAGCCGGAGAGCACCTTTTACAATTGTCCAGTGGCGATGAGACTGAGCGGTCCTCTCAACGTAACAGCTTTGGAGCAGACTTTCGCGGAGGTCATTCGGCGCCACGAAGTGTTGCGGACGAGCTTCCCCGCACAAGACGGTGCGCCCGTGCAGATGATTACACCCGCCGGCGGCTTTACCCTCGCAGTAACCGACTTGAGTGCAGCGGAAGAAAGTGAACGCGAGACAGAAGCCGAGCGTCTGGTCCACGCCGAAGCGCAACAACCCTTCGATCTTGCAAACGGTCCATTAGTCAGAGCAAGACTGATTCGCCTAGCAGAAGACGATCACATCGTGCTCTTTACGATGCATCACATCGTGAGTGACGGCTGGTCCAAAGGCGTGCTGGTTAACGAAGTGATAATGCTTTACGAGGCATTGAGTGCGGGCCTCGCGTCGCCGCTCGAAGAGTTGCCCGTGCAGTATGCAGATTACACCGTCTGGCAGCGCGAATGGTTGCAGGGCGAAGTGTTGTCGAGGCAGTTGGCCTACTGGCAAGAGTACCTCGCGGGAGCGCCGGCGGTGTTGGAATTACCGACGGACCACGTACGACCCGCGGTGCAGCGTTTTCGAGGCGCACATGAGCGCTTGACGCTCTCGCTCGAGTTATCGGAAGCAATCAAAACGCTGAGTCGACATGAAGGGGCTACGCTCTTCATGACGTTGCTGAGTGCGTTTCAGGCATTGCTATACCGGTATACCGGTCAGCATGACATCGTCGTCGGCAGTCCCATAGCAAATCGTAATCGAAAAGAGATCGAGCCGTTAATCGGGTTCTTTACCAACACGCTTGTATTACGTAGTCAGCTCGACGACAACTTGAGTTTCCGCGAGTTGCTGAAGCAAGTGCGAGAAGTTGCCTTGAGTGTGTATGCGCATCAGGATCTGCCGTTTGAACGATTGGTAGAGATGTTACAGGCCGATCGCAGTTTGAGTTATCACCCGCTGTTTCAAGTAATGTTCGTGCTTCAGAATGCGCCAAAGTCTGAGCTTCGACTGGCCGGACTGACGATGCAGAACCTCGAAACAGATAGTGGAACGGCGAAATTCGATCTAACACTCTCGATAACTGAGAAGGCTGACGGCAGTCTGGCCGGTTCGTTGGAATACAACACGACTCTTTTCGAGAGCGACAGGATCAAGCGGATGCTGCAACACTTCGAGACGCTGCTCGCGGGCATCGTAGCGGAACCTGAGCAGCCGCTTTCGCAGTTGCCATTGTTGACACCGGCGGAGAAGGACCAGCTCGACGACTGGAACAGGACCGAGATCCATTACGCGTCTCCACCAGTCATTCAAGAGCTATTCGAAGCACAAGTCGATCGCACGCCCGACAATATCGCGGTGGTGTTCGAGGGGCAGCAGCTTACCTATGCAGAGCTTGATGCTCGAGCAAATCAGTTAGCCTCGCACTTGCGAACAATGGGCGTGGGTCCGGATGTTCCGGTTGGCATCATGATCGAACGTTCAATCGAGATGGTAGTTGGAACGTTAGGCATTCTGAAGGCGGGTGGAGCTTATGTCCCACTCGATCCGGTGTATCCCGTCGAACGATTGTCATTCATGTTGCAGGATGCTCGAGCACGTGTCCTGATCACCCAAACGTCTTTGTCCGAACGACTGTCGCTGCCTGACATCGAAGTCGTGTGTCTGGATCGAGATCGCGATGTGATTGCAACGCAGAGTGCTGAGCGTCAGGGTAGCGGCGTAGTTGGCGATAACCTGGCGTATGTGATCTACACTTCGGGCTCGACTGGTAAGCCGAAGGGAATCGGATTAGGCCACGCCGCTCTCGCCAATCTGATTCAATGGCATTATTCGGTGTTATCTCGCGGAACAAAGACGCTCCAGTTCGCATCGTTAAGCTTCGATGCCAGCTTCCATGAGATCTTCTCGGCCTGGTGCTCGGGCGGAACGTTGTACATTCTTCCCGAATCAGTACGCGCCGACGTGTCTGGCCTGGTAAGGTTTGTTTCAGACAATGCAATCGAGAAGGTGATTTTACCGGTCGTTCTCCTGCAGCAATTGGCTGAGAAGTACAGCTCGCGGCCGCAGCTACTTTCCGGCGTGCGAGAGTTGATTACGACGGGCGAGCAATTACAAATCACCACGCCGATCGTCGATCTGTTCAAGCAGTTAGACGACTGTTCTCTGCATAATCACTATGGACCATCAGAGAGTCATGTGGTGACGTCTTACACTTTGAGCAAAGACCCGGACACGTGGGCTTCACACCCCGCTATCGGTCAACCGATTTCCAATACAGAGATTTACATCCTCGATCGATTCATGAATCCCGTTCCGGTCGGCGTTCCGGGTGAGCTGTACATCGGGGGAGTCTCGTTGGCCCGCGGGTACATCAATCGTCCGGATGTAACAGCAGAGAAGTTCATTCCTAATCCTTTCAGCAACGAGCCCGGGACTCGTCTTTACAGGACCGGCGACCAGTCGCGCTACCTGCCGGACGGGAATATCGAATACCTCGGGCGCATCGATCACCAGGTGAAGATTCGCGGTTTCCGCGTCGAGTTAGGAGAAGTCGAATCGGTGCTGGGCCAACATCCCGCGGTCCAGGAAGTGGTAGTCATGGCGCGCGAGGATACGCCGGGGAATCGGCGGCTCGTGGCTTACGTAGTTGCCGGCGGTCAAGTCTCGGTCGCTCAACTACGAACGTTTCTAAGAGAACAGTTGCCGGAGTACATGGTGCCGTCGGCGTTTGTGCTGCTCGATAAATTGCCGTTGACGGCCAACGGAAAGGTTGATCGACGAGCCCTTCCCATACCCGACAAATCAAGGGAAGCAGCAGAAGCGTTCGTGGCTCCACGTAATGCAGCCGAAGAGCTCGTCGCCGGTATTTGGAGCCAGGTGCTTGATATCAAACAGATCGGTGTTCATGACAACTTCTTCAATCTCGGAGGGCATTCGCTGTTAGCGACCCAGGTCATCTCGCGGATACGCAGCGCGTTTCAGTTGGAGTTGGACCAGTTACCACTGCGGCAACTCTTCGAGACACCCACGGTGGCTGGCCTGGTTGACGCTCTCGCACGAATTTGGAGTGGCATGGACGTGGTCGAGAATATTGCCCAAACCTTGAAGGAGTTGGAGCAACTCTCGGATGAAGAAGTAGAGCTAATGCTTTCGAATCAATAAGGCAAAGCCTAAGGGCGACACCCGGCGATAACGTAATTCATAGAACAGAGCTGTTCTTTGACAACTTGGGAGGTGAATGGATGCGTCTGACAAACGAGCAACTAAAATCCTACGCAGACAACGGTTTTCTCTTCTTACCAGATTACTTCTCTGGCCGAGAGATCGCACTCATAAAAAACGAAGTTCCCACGCTCTTTGCGGAAGACACGCCGAGACGAGTCGTCGAAAAAAACGGTGTCGTGCGTTCCGTCTACGGTTCGCACGTCAACAATGAAACGCTCCGAGAATTGTCACGTCATCCGCGACTCGTCGAGCCGGCAATGCAGATTGTCGACGACGAGGTCTACATCTACCAGTTCAAGATCAACGCTAAAGTGGCATTCAGCGGCGACGTCTGGGAGTGGCATCAGGATTACGTATTCTGGATGAAAGAGGACGGCATGCCGTCCGCGCGCGTGATGAATGTCGTCGTCTTTCTCGACGAGGTGAATGAATTTAACGGCCCGCTATTTTTAATTCCCGGTTCGCACAAGGAAGGTGTGATTGACGTCACTGCTCATGATGAGTTGAACGGTAACCACGATAGCGCGCCCTGGCTATCAAATCTCACAGCGGATCTGAAGTACTCGCTGAGTCAGAACATCGTCGCCAGGTTGGTTACGAAGTACGGAATGACAGCGCCGAAGGGCAGACCGGGCTCGGTATTGTTATTCGATAGCAACATCGTTCATGGTTCCACCAATAACATCTCCCCATTTGATCGGACACTCATCCTCATAACCTTCAACAGCGTCCGGAATGCACCTCCGGTCACTGCAAAATCACGGCCCGACTTTCTCATGAGCCGCGACACCGAGCCAGTCGTGGCCCTCACGGCCGCTGCTGCATTGGCATAAGGAATGGCTATACACAAAAAGTGGCAAATCTGATTTTTTCTCTGCGGCCCTCTGCGTATCTCTGCGTTCTCTGCGTTGAAAGACCCATTAACGCAGAGAACGCAGAGATACGCAGAGGGCCGCAGAGGAAAGACTTCCATTCCAAACTCGATTTTTGTGCAAGCCGTAAGGAATTAACACAAGCCCGGGAGATATCACCGATGAGTCAAAGCAGTCATGAAGTCGCGTTTTCGCCAAAGAAGCTGGAGCTGCTGGCGAAGATCCTGAAACAAAAGGGCATCAGTGTAACGCCTCGGCAAACCGTTTCCCGAAGGACCACTGATGGTCCAATCCCGCTAACTTACGCACAACAACGTCTCTGGTTTCTCGATCAGTTGGAGGGCGGTAACTCCTCCTACAACATACCAGCCGCGTTCCGTTTAACCGGGCGCCTCGACGTGGAGGCATTGACACTCACGCTCAATGAGATAGTTCGGCGACACGACATGTTGCGCACTACGTTCTCCGTGATGAATGGAAAGCCAGTGCAGGTGATTGCCCCGGTGCAGAAGATCCACTTGCCGATTCTCGACCTCAGTGATTTGAACGAAGGCTCACGCGCTGTGGAGGCCAGGATGATATCAGGGCGCGAGGCGCAATATGTTTTTGACTTGAGCTCTGAGCCGCCAATACGCGCACGTTTGCTGCGGCTTGGAAAAGAAGAGCACATCGTCCTGCTCACAATGCATCACATCATCACGGATGGATGGTCCACCGGGGTACTCGTAAGCGAGCTAAATGCCCTCTATCGAGCCTTCTCGACGAAGCAACCATCGCCGCTGCCGGAGTTGTCGATTCAATACGCCGACTTCGCCGTTTGGCAGCGAGAGAGCTCTCAGGAAGCCGCGATGGAAGAACAGCTTGATTACTGGAAGCAACACCTCGCAGACGCACCCGCAGTCCTCGATTTACCAACAGACAAGCCGCGGCCCGCCATGCAATCGTTTCGCGGCGCTCGAGTGAACTTTGCGCTGCCGTCAAGCCTGACGGAACAGCTCAAGACCTTCAGCGAAGAACATCAAGCGACGCTGTTTATGGTGCTGCTGGGAGCTTATCAAGTGCTGCTCATGCGCTATTCAGGGCAGGAACAGATCAGCGTGGGTTCTCCAATTGCCGGGCGTGTTCATGTAGAGACGGAAGAACTGATCGGTTTATTTGCCTCTGCTTTGGTGATGCACACGGACTTGCGTGGTAATCCGACTTTTCGGGAGTTACTAAAGCGCGTGCGAGAAACCGCTCTCGACGCGTATGCACATCAAGCGGTGCCGTTTGAAAGACTGGTCGAAGAGCTGCAACCGGAGCGCAGCCTGAGTCACTCCCCACTCTTTCAAGTGATGTTCATTTTGCAAAACGCGCCGCAGCCAGAGGTGGAACTGGAAGGCGTACGCATAGAAGCGGTCAGCATCGAAGCCAGCACCTCCAAGTTTGATGTAACGCTCGCAATGTACGATAGCGATGAAGGGTTGAAAGGAGCGCTCGAGTACAACACGGATATTTTCGAATCGCAGACCATCGAAAGAATGGCCGCGCATTTTGAGAGATTATTGGAAAGCATCGTCTCTGATCCGGAGCAGCGCATTTCTGATCTGTCGTTTCTTACAGAAAAAGAGGAGCAGCAGTTCAACTATTGGAACAGTACTGCGAGAGCATACGAGGATGAGCAATGCATGCACGAACTCTTCTCCTCACAAGCGGCGGAGACGCCGGAGAGTGTCGCGCTGGTTTCTGATAATACTCGCCTCACGTATCGCGAACTCGACGAGCGTTCCAATCAATTGGCGCATTACCTGCGCGCGTTAGGAATCGGACCAGAAACGCTGGTCGGAATCCTGATGGATCGATCGGCTGAGATGATCGTCGCACTGTTAGGAGTGCTCAAGGCGGGAGGTGCATATGTACCGCTCGATCCACAGTATCCGCGAGAGCGCGTGTCATGGGTGCTCGAGGATGCGGGCATCGCCGTGCTGTTGACGGAGCAGCAGTATGTAAAGGATCTACCGTCGCACCGTGCGCAGGTTGTTTGTGTGGATCGTGACCGCGAAACCATTGCACAACACAGCAAAGAGCATTTTGAAAGTGGTGTGACGGCAGACAACCTGGCCTATGTCATCTATACATCGGGTTCCACCGGTCGTCCCAAGGGAGTCGCAATCACGCATCATAGCGCGGGCGTCCTTATTCACTGGGCGCACGAGAGCTTCAGCGTTGCTGAGCTCGCGGGGATGCTGGCGTCGACCTCGATCTGCTTTGACCTTTCCGTCTTTGAAATATTTGTGCCTTTGAGCATCGGCGGCAAAGTCCTTGTGGCAGATAATGCTCTCGCGTTGTCGCACCTTCCTGCGGCGCGCGAAGTCACGCTGGTCAATACAGTTCCATCAGTCTTTTCAGAATTACTCAGGGATGGCGCCATTCCAGAGACGGTGCGCACGATCAATCTGGCCGGTGAACCTCTGACACACAAACTCGCGCAGGAAATCTATCAACGAAACCACGTTGCGGCTCTGTATAACCTTTATGGCCCCAGCGAAGATACAACCTATTCCACCTATACGCTGGTGCCGCGTGGTGATGAAGCTCCGACGATTGGACGGCCAGTTGCGAATACGCAAGCTTACGTGCTTGACCGAAATTTGCAGCGTGTGCCCGTGGGAGTGGCCGGAGAGTTATATCTCAGCGGAGACGGCCTCGCGCGCGGTTATTTAAATCGCGCCGATCTAACCGCCGAGAAGTTTCTTCCGCATCCGTTGAGCCGCGAACGAGGCGCCAGATTTTACAAGACCGGAGACCTGGCACGTTACAAGTCGAATGGAGAGATCGAATACCTCGGTCGCAACGACCAGCAGGTGAAGATAAGAGGTTTTCGCATCGAGCTGGGTGAGATTGAGGAAACACTGGAGCAGCATCCGGCAATAAGAGAAGCAGTCGTTATTGCGAGAGAGGATTACGCCGGTGAAAAACGGCTGGTGGCCTATATCGTAGCGACGGACCCAGCCGGCGAATTGAGTCTCCTCGAACTGCGAAGTCATTTAAAACAGCACTTACCGGATCACTTCATTCCTTCCGCTTTCGTTCAGCTTGCTGAACTGCCACAGACTCCGAACGGCAAGGTGGATCGCCGCGCTTTGCCGGCCCCGGACGGTTCGCGACCGGATTTGGAGAAAGCGTATGTCGCGCCGCGCACGCAGGTCGAAGAGGAGATCGCCGCAATCTGGCAAGACGTATTGCGGATCGAGCGCGTGGGTGTGCACGACAATTTCTTCGAGTTAGGCGGCCACTCGCTTCTGGCTACGCAAGTCATCTCCCGCGTTCGCGAGTCTCTGCGCCTCGAAGTTCCGTTGCGCAGCATATTCGAGTCGCCGACGGTGGAGGGTTTGTCATTAGCTGTCAGCCGGAACGAAACCGTGGAACAGCGCGATGTTATTCAGCAGGTTGAGCGGCAAAGAAACGAGCAGCTCCTGGAACGACTCGACGAGCTCTCCGATGAGGAAGTGGAACTACTTTTCCCCGACGTCCTGGCCAGCCTCGAGGAAGGAAGATGAGTAGCAATTCAAAAATAGATGCTTCGCTTTCAACTCAAGAGAAGCGGGCTCTACTAGCCGGACTACTCAGGAAAAAGCTCGACGTCCCGAACGCCTTTCCTCTGTCGTTTGCACAACAGCGACTATGGTTTCTCGATCAACTCGAGCCGAACAGCTCGAGCTATAACATCGTATCCGCCATCCGTCTGACGGGACAATTTGATCTCGCAGCCCTGGAGCAGAGCGCTCACGAAGTCGTGAGACGACACGAAGCACTCCGTACCACGTTTGCTGTCACCAATGGTTCACCACAGCAAATCATCCACTCGGAATTAGCACCGGAGCTTCGGGTCACCGATCTGAGTCAATGGCCCGGGGATGAACAGGAAAATGAAGTGCAGCGTCTTTTGCGACACGAATCCGGACGTTCATTCGATCTGTCGCGTGGGCCGCTGTTGCGAATCGGTGTGCTTCGACTCGACGAACAAGATCACGTTTTATTGGTGGCGATGCATCACATCATCTCGGATGGGTGGTCCATCAACGTGCTGGTCCGAGAGTTGACGACACTTTACAAGGCGTTTGCGGAAGGAGAGCCGTCGCCACTTCCTCCGCTCGCAATACAGTATGTTGATTTCGCGCAATGGCAACGGCAAAAGCTCACGGACAGCGTCCTTGAAGAGCACCTGGAGTATTGGAAGCAGAAGCTAGCAGGGAGTCCTGTCTTGCAGTTGCCGACTGACCGTCCGCGTCCTGCCATTCGTTCGCATCAGGGTGGCGGACATTCGTTCGTCATCTCGAAATCTCTCGCAACCTCGATTGCATCGCTCAGCAAGCAGGAGAATGTGACGCCGTTCATGACGTTGCTGGCGGCCTTCAACACGCTGCTTCATCGTTACACGGCGCAGGATGATGTGGTTGTCGGCACGCCGATCGCCGGACGGAATCGAAAAGAGACAGAGGCCTTGATCGGATTCTTCGTCAACACACTGGTGCTGCGTACGGATTTGAGTGGCGACCCGACTTTTCGTGAGCTGTTGGCGCGCGTCAGGGAAACCTCTTTGGAGGCTTATGCACACCAGGACCTTCCATTCGAGATGTTAGTTGAGAAGCTACAGCCTGAACGAAGTCTGAGTCACACACCGTTGTTTCAGGTGATGTTCGTGCTGCAAAACTTGATCGAATCGGAAGTGGACTTATCTGACGTCAGCGTCAGAGCGCTGCCGGTGGAAGGCACGATTGCGAAGTTCGATTTAACACTGTCGATGGAACAGAGAAGAGAAGGGCTGAAAGGCTATTTCGAGTACAGCACTGATCTATTCGACGCGGCGACGATTGAGCGCATGGCGGGGCATTTTCAAACGGTCCTCGAGAGCATCGTGCTCGATCCAGACAAGCGACTCTCAGAGTTGCCGATCATGAGTGAATCCGAACGCCGCCAACTGTTGTCGGAAACGAGCAATCGAGTTCAGGAGTACGACGTTAAAAAATGCTTGCCTGAATTGTTCGTCGCGCATGCTACGCGCACGCCGGATGCGATAGCCCTGGTTTACGAGAGCGAGCGACTGACGTACGGCGAATTAAACGCGCGCGCGAATCAGTTAGCGCGGCATTTGCAGTCTCTGAGTGTTGGACCAGAAGTGGTGGTCGGCGTTTGTCTCGAACGCTCCGTCGGGATGGTCGTGGCGCTCTTGGGAATTCTGAAAGCCGGTGCTGCTTATCTCCCGCTCGATCCGGCCTATCCCGCCGAACGGCTGGCCTTCATGTTGGAAGACGCCGCTGTGCCTGTTCTGTTGACGCAATCCGGGCTGGTGGATGTACTGCCGCGATATGAGGGCAGGGTGCTGTGTTTGGATACGGAATGGGGAACGATCGCAACAGAGAGTACAGAGAATCCCGCCAGCGCTGTACAGCCACATAATCTGGCGTATGTGATTTACACGTCGGGGTCGACGGGCAAACCGAAGGGCGTGACGGTGACTCATGCGAACGTGACGCGTCTGTTTGCGGCGACCAAGGAGCAGTTTCAGTTCGATGAGCGCGATGTGTGGACGCTCTTTCATTCTTACGCGTTCGATTTTTCGGTGTGGGAGTTATGGGGTGCGCTGTTGTACGGCGGGCGGCTGGTGATCGTGCCGTACCTGGTGAGCCGGACGCCGGAAGCGTTCTACGAGTTGCTGCAAACGGAGCAGGTGACGGTGTTGAATCAAACACCATCCGCGTTTCGGCAGTTGAGCGCAGTCGCAGCGCAGCGCGAGCGGCTGAGTTTGCGAGTGGTGATCTTCGGCGGGGAAGCACTGGAGTTTGCGAGTCTGCAAACGTGGGTGCAGCGGTATGGCGACGAGCAGCCGCAGTTGATCAACATGTACGGGATCACGGAGACGACGGTGCACGTGACGTTGCAGCGGGTGAGTGCAGCGGCGATCGCAGCAGGGGCGGGGAGTTTGATCGGGCGAGGGCTACGCGATTTGGAAGTATACGTGTTGGATGGGCAGATGGAGTTGGCGCCGGTGGGCGTGGCTGGCGAGATGTATGTCGGCGGGGCCGGATTGGCGCGCGGGTATTTGGGCCGCGCGGAGACGACGGCGGAGCGGTTCGTGCCGCATCCGTACAGCGAAGAGGCTGGCGCCCGTTTGTATCGGACGGGAGACGTCGCGCGGTATTTGGGCAACGGGGAACTGGAATACCTGGGACGGCTGGACCAGCAGGTGAAGATCAGAGGCTACCGCATTGAGCTGGGAGAGATTCAAGCGGTGTTGACGGAGCACCTGGCCGTGGCCGAGGCGGTGGTGGTAGCGAGAACGGATCAGACCGGGAGCCAGATTTTGACGGCGTATGTAGTGAGCAAAGCGGATGCAACGTCGTCGCTGAGTGAGTTGCGCGATTTCGCGAAAGAGAAGTTACCGGATTACATGGTGCCGCAAGCATTCATGCTGATGGATGCGCTTCCGTTGACTCCCAACGGTAAGGTCAATCGTAAGGCGCTGCCTGAGCCGGTGCGATCTGGTATCGAAAAACTTTATGTACCGCCCGTCACCACGATCGAAAAGGCGCTGGCAACTGCGTGGTCCGAGACTTTGGGGATAAAACAAGTCGGTATCCACGACAACTTCTTTGAACTCGGCGGCGACTCGATTCGCAGTATTCAGCTTCGCACAAAAGCTCAGCAACTGGGAGTCGACTTTTCGATCCAGCAGCTTTTTCAATATCAAACGATCCGGGAACTCGCGCGCGCCCTCGACGATACAGAAGCAGCGCCGTCGCCAAGTCTCAAGACAGAACCGTTCAGCCTCATCTCGGAAGACGATCGGCGCAAGCTGCCTGAAGACGTTGAAGACGCCTACCCGCTCGCAATGCTGCAGGCGGGCATGCTCTTCCATAGCGATTACAATCCGGCCGATCACCTTTATCACAACGTCGGTAGCGCGCATCTCAAGCTGCCTTTCAACGGCGAAAGGTTGCGAGATGCGCTTCAGAAATTAGTTGCGCGTCATCCGGTGCTGCGTACCTCGTTTCATCTGAGCGGTTTCAGTGAGCCGATGCAGTTGGTCCATGCGACTGTGAATGTACCCTTGCATATCGAAGACCTGACCGCTCTCACTGCCGCCGAGCAGGAAGCCGTAATCGTCGCGGCTATCGAAGCGGAAAAGAACCACAAGTTTGATTGGACGCGCGCGCCGCTGCTGCGCTTCCGCGTACACCTGCGGACCGCGGAGACGTTTCAAATCACGTGGACTGAACATCATGCCATTCTCGACGGCTGGAGTGTGGCCTCGATGCTGACCGAGTTGTTTCAACTCTATCTCACGCCGGCTACTACTTCCGCGCCAACGACTTCAGTCACGTTCAGGGACTTTGTCGCTTTAGAACGACAGGCCCTCGCATCGGAAGACGCTCAGCAATACTGGGATCAAAAATTATCCGACAGCGTTCCGACCGTGTTGTCGCGTTGGCCCATGGCGAAGTGGGTAAAAAGCGGACGAGGCAGTATCGCCACCGTCATTTCCGACGAGGTCTACGAAGGGCTGACGCACCTGGCAAGAAGATTGGGTGTGCCTCTGAAGAGTGTTTTACTCGCTGCGCACATGCGCGTCATGAGTGTGGTCAGTAGTCAGCGTGATGTTGTAACCGGCCTGGTTGTGAATGGTAGACCCGAGGAAGATGGAGGCGAGCGAGTACTCGGGTTGTTTCTGAACACGTTGCCGTTCCGTGTGAACTTAAACAACGGCACCTGGAGCGATCTTGTCCGGGCGGTTTTTGAAGCAGAGCGTGAAATGATGCCGTTCCGTCGCTACCCGATGGCCGAATTGCAGCATCTGCGCAACAACCAGTCTCTGTTTGAAACAGCCTTCAATTATGTTCACTTTCACGTTTACGAACGTCTGCAAGCAGCGACGAAGTTAGAGATTCTCGAAGAGACTTCTTTCGCCGAGACAAACTTCATCCTCGGCGCGATGTTTAGTCTCAATCTCTCGCCCGAGCGAATTTTACTTTCGCTCGATTATGAAATGTCTGAGTTCGACAAAGCACAAGTCGAAGCCATCAGCACTTACTATCTAAATGCACTAACGGCGATAGCGCAACGGCCCGCAGAGCAATTTGCCTCGACCTCACTGCTTTCTCCGTCCGAGCGACAGTCGCTGGAGAGTTGGACCGCGGCAACGAAAGATTTTGAATCCGACCATTGCCTGCACGAACTCTTCGCCGTTCAAGCCAGGCGGACTCCGGATAAAGTGGCGCTCGTTTTCGAGGGCCAGCGTCTCAGTTATCGCGAACTCGAAGAGCGTTCCAATCAGTTGGCCCGTTATCTCAGAAGATCAGGCGTTGGACCAGAGGCCCACGTTGGCGTGTTGATGGACCGATCGGTCGAGATGGTTGTGACCTTGTTGGCAGTGCTCAAAGCAGGTGGGGCCTACCTTCCGATCGATCCCGGGTATCCGCGCGAGAGAGTGGAGTGGATGTTGCAGGATGCGTCGGTGACGATGCTGTTGACAGAAGCTCGTTTTGCCGCGGGATTAAGGGATTACGCCGCCACAGTTGTCTGTGTGGATGACGACAGGGACGCAATCGAGCAGGAGAGCACTGAGCCACTTCAGGTGGAGATGTCGGCAGACAACCTCGCGTACGTGATTTACACGTCGGGGTCGACGGGCAAACCGAAGGGCGTGACGGTGACCCATGCGAACGTGACGCGTCTGTTTGCGGCGACCGAGGAGCAGTTTCAGTTCGACGAGCGCGATGTGTGGACGCTGTTTCACTCTTATGCGTTCGATTTTTCGGTGTGGGAGTTATGGGGTGCGCTGTTGTATGGCGGGCGGCTGGTGATCGTGCCGTACCTGGTGAGCCGGACGCCGGAAGCGTTCTACGAGTTGCTGCAAGCGGAGCAGGTGACGGTGTTGAATCAAACACCGTCCGCATTTCGGCAGTTGAGTGGAGTAGCGGTGGGGCGTGAGCGGTTGGGGGTGCGGGTGGTGATCTTCGGCGGGGAAGCACTGGAGTTTGCGAGTCTGCAAACGTGGGTGCAGCAGTATGGCGACGAGCAACCGCAGTTGATCAACATGTATGGGATCACGGAGACGACGGTGCATGTGACGTTGCAGCGGGTGCGCGCGGCGGCGACCGCAGCCGGGGCGGGGAGTTTGATTGGGCGTGGGCTCACGGATTTAGAAGTGTACGTGTTGGATGGGCAGATGGAGTTGGCGCCGGTGGGTGTGGCTGGCGAGATGTATGTCGGCGGAGCCGGATTGGCGCGCGGGTATTTGGGCCGCGCGGAGACGACGGCGGAGCGGTTCGTGCCGCATCCGTATAGTGGCGAGGCTGGCGCCCGTTTGTATCGGACGGGAGACGTCGCGCGGTATTTGGGCAACGGGGAACTGGAATACCTGGGGCGGTTGGACCAGCAGGTGAAGATCAGAGGCTACCGCATTGAGCTGGGAGAGATTCAGTCGGTGTTAACGGAGCACCCGGCCGTGGCCGAGGCGGTTGTGGTAGCGAGAACGGACCAGACCGGGAGCCAGAGTTTGACGGCATATGTGGTGAGCAAAGCGGATGCAACGCCGTCGCTGAGTGAGTTGCGCGATTTCGCGAAAGAGAAGTTACCGGATTACATGGTGCCCGCTTCGTTTGTTTTCCTCGACAAGCTGCCTCTGACGAGTAATGGCAAACTCGATCGCAGCGCACTACCGGCGCCCGAATTCATTCGTTCGCAAATGGAAGTTCCGTTAGTCATTCCTAGAGACTCTATCGAAATGAAGCTGCTTCACATTTGGGAAGACGTGCTCGACATTCGACCCATCAGCGTGTTGGATAACTTCTTTCAAATAGGTGGACAGTCGCTTCTCGCGCTGCGCTTGATGGCCCGGATCGAAGAGTTGTTTGGCGAAAAGTTAGCGTTAGCGACGCTGTTTCAAAGAACGACGATTGAACAATTGGCGAGCCTCCTCCGTGAGCGGCACAAACCGATTCACTCCTCTTCATTACTGGGAATTCAGACCAAAGGACGCAGGCGTCCGTTTTTCTGTGTGCATCCCGCGGGTGGAAATATTCTGTGCTACCTGGAGTTGGCGCGCAATCTTGGTGCGGAGCAACCGTTCTATGGCTTCCAGGCTCGAGGTTTATACGAAGAGAGCGCGTGCTTCAGTGATATTGAAACAATGGCAACTCATTACGTCGAAGAGTTGCTCGATTTTGAACCCGAAGGACCTTATCTGCTTGGTGGTTATTCGATGGGAGGTGTCGTCGCGTTCGAGATGGCGCAGCAACTCCGTGCACGCGGCAAAACCGTAGACCGGTTGGCGTTGTTCGATACCACCGCGCCTCATCCTGGCCAGAAGCTCGAAACAAGTAAAGAAAAACTCATGATTAATTTTGCTCGCGAATTCGGGCTGTCGATCGAACGTCTGGGCCTGTCCAGCGACGCTCTCTCGAGTCTCGAGCCCGAGCAGCGAATCCTCTATGTTCTCGAAGAAGCCAAAAAGCAGAGTCTTATGCCCGCCGCCATCGGAGATGAACACATTCTTAGATTATGGCGGATGTTTGAAACGAACTTCCTGGCAATGCGGAACTACATTCCCGGGATCTATAAAGGACACATCGCGCTCTTCAGGGCGATGGACACATCGTCTAACGGCTTTCATGACCACGCGAATGGCTGGACGGCGTTCGCAGCCGGAGTTAATACTCAGGAATTACCCGGCGATCACTACTCAATCATGCGCGACCCCCACGTCAGATCACTGGCCCAACGGCTCACTGAGTATCTCGAAACTACGGTCGCAGACGTCAGGCCACATTGAGTTTTTCTCTGCGGTCCTCTGCGTATCTCTGCGTTGGAGAGCCGTTTAACGCAGAGGTCGCAGAGATACGCAGAGAACCGCAGAGAAATCAACAATCATTCAAAGGACTCAGGCAAGAAATGCAAGAACCAAAGCTCTACTTGAAACAGAACGTGCAATGCGAACCACTATTCAACCAATGGTATGCGTGGACGCACTTAGTCGCGCCACATACGGCGGCCATGTTCATTGCCAACTTACATTTGAAGATCATGAGGTCGTACGTGGCCGCGCCGCAGATCCATGCCAATGCAGTCAAGAATCCAGCGATGCTGGGTGGACCATTCATCGATTACCAGGGCGGGCGGGTTGCTGAAATAAAGGCGCTCGCCGACAGGACTGCGAAAGAAAGCGCCCACATGATCGAATTTGCAGAAGCCGTCAAAGCTCTCAACGAGCTGCTACAAAACGAGGCCAAAGGATATAGCCTCGAACCTCTCTACGAGAAAATCCCGCCGGTGCTGAAAGGCTACGTAGAATTAGTCTACGACTTGAATAACAATCCTTCGATCAGGTTTCTGGAAGGTTTGCTATACAAGAGCCGGTATTACAACACCGAAGCGCAAAGCATTTTGTTGTCGCTGATCAATCAGGACGATCGCGCGTTTGTACTCAGCACGCCCAGGCTGCCTGACGACAAGTCTCTGCAAATAAGAATCCCGTTCGCCGATGAAGCGATCGATGAGTTGTTCAAGATGAAACAGTCGCCGCAAACCTTTGGTTACATCCAGGAGCGCCTGCGATTGACGCCCGATCAGGCAGAGTTATTCCAAACTTTTCTGACGGAAGACCCGCCGCGCGAGCTGCAAAATTATTCCGGTGACGAAGTGAGAATCCGTTACTTCGGTCATGCATGCATTCTGCTGGAAACGAAAAACGTCAGCATCCTCATGGATCCTGCGCTCAGTTATACGTATGAGAACGGCATCGAGCGTTATACGTACCAGGATCTTCCGGAAACAATTGATTACGTGCTCATCACGCACAGCCATCAGGATCACGTGATGTTCGAGACGCTGTTACAGTTGAGGCACAAGATCAAACACGTCATCGTGCCTAGAGCGCATGGCGGCAATCTTGAGGATCCTTCGACGAAACGAGTACTCGAGAACATCGGGTTCAGGAATGTTATCGAGATTGACGAGATGGAGACGATCGAGGTCTCCGAAGGCAGCATCACTGGTCTGCCTTTCTTTGGTGAACACTGCGATCTAAACATCGGGACCAAGGCCGCGCATCTCATCAAGTTGAAGAACAGGTCGTTCCTCCTGGCCGCTGACTCAAACAATATCGAACCCGAGCTCTACCGGCATTTGTATGGTCTGGTCGGCGACATAGAGGTTCTATTCCTCGGAATGGAGTGTGATGGCGCGCCGATGTCGTGGCTGTATGGGCCGTTACTGACCAAGCCGCTGGACCGGAAGATGGACCAGTCGCGAAGGTTTTCGGGTTCAAACTACGAGAAGGGCATGCAGATCGTCGATTGCTTCAATTTCAAGGAAGTATACGTTTATGCCCTGGGCCAGGAACCGTGGCTCACGTATGCGTTGAGCCTGAAATACACCGAAGAGTCGCATCCGATTATTGATTCCAACAAATTAATGGCTGATTGCCACAGCAGAGGCGTTGTTTCCGAGAGGTTGTTTGGCCACAAAGAATGTTTGTACGCCTGATGGCCTTGATCTCGCCTTTAGCGCTTTGACCAGGTTGTTTGATTTATGAAACTGCTCTTTTTCTTGATAGCGTCCTCACGCCGCACGGTCATACTTTCTCTGCTCGCAGGACTGGTAAGTGGCATAACGAACATCGGACTCATCGCTCTAATCAACTCGGCGTTAAAGCATACGGGACCTCGCCCGGTAATTTTGATCTGGGGCTTTGTCGGGCTTTGCATCGCTCTACCGCTGACCAAGTTTGTCTCTGAGTCTTTACTGACCAGCCTGGGACAGAGATCGCTGTTGAAATTACGAATGCAGTTGAGCGAACAAATCCTCGCGGCCCCGTTAAGGTGTCTGGAAGAGGTCGGCGCTCATCGCTTGTTGGCGACACTCGTCGAAGACCTGCCGATGATCACCAACGCTTTGCTGGTCGTTCCGATCCTCTTCATCAACATCGCCGTGGTGATCGCCGGATTGATCTACCTGGGATGGCTGTCCTGGCCGATATTGATCGTAGTGCTGGTGTTTGTAGCAATCGGAGTTGTCAGTTACCAGTTGCCGGTGATCAAAGCATTTCGCTTGCTTAGACTCGCACGCGAGCAGAGTGATGCATTGTTCAATCACTTCCGCACACTGATCGGAGGCAACAAGGAGCTCAAGCTTCACCGGCGTCGCCAGGAAGCATTTCTTTCGCAAGTGCTTCACCCGACCGCCGCGGCTTACTGTCGTCAAAACATCGCGGGCATGAGAATTTACAATGCCGCTGCGAGTTGGGGACAGATCCTGGTCTTCATCGCGATCGGTTTGGTGATCTTTGCCTTGCCGCACTTTCGCATCGTCACCGTCCAATCACTCACGGGCTATAGTTTGACGCTCCTCTACATGATGGCGCCGCTTCAGGCCATCATGAACAACTTGCCGAACATCAGTCGTGCGAGTGTGGCGATTAAGAAAATCGAGAGCCTGGGACTGTCGCTGGTCGCGCAGACGGTCGAATCGATCTCGACTGAACATCTAAATCCGACATTCTCAAGGAAGACACTTACACTCGACGGTGTCATTCACACCTATCACTGCGAAGCAGAGGACACTCCTTTCACGTTGGGCCCGATAGACCTCACGTTTTACCCCGGTGAACTGGTGTTTCTCGTCGGCGGTAACGGCAGTGGTAAAACGACACTCGCCAAAATCGTCACCGGTCTCTACGCTCCCGAAGACGGACGCATTTGGTTTGATGGTAAGTTAATTACTGACGAAAACAGAGATCAGTATCGGCAGCATTTTTCGGTGGTGTTTTCTGATTTTCACCTGTTTGAGAATCTTTTAGGATTGGATGGACCAAAACTGGATGAGAACGCGCGCGAGTATCTGACGCGTTTGCAACTGCAGCATAAGGTCAAAATCAACGACGGCGCGCTTTCGACGATTGCTTTATCTCAAGGGCAACGTAAGCGCCTGGCGTTGTTGACGGCGTATCTCGAAGATCGACCGCTCTACATTTTTGACGAATGGGCCGCCGATCAGGACCCGCTTTTCAAGCGGTTCTTTTACCGAGAGCTGTTACCCGAGTTAAAGGCCAGAGGCAAAACCATTCTGGTCATCAGCCATGACGACCAATACTACGATATCGGCGATCGCCTGATTAAGCTCGATTACGGCAGAATCAGTAGCGATCAATACATCATCCCCCTGCAACGCACTCCAATGGAGACACCTCTGCACTCATGAGTCTGTATCTTTTGGAATGCACAACCTAAGTTAGAAGGAGACGAGAATGAACAGAGACGAACAACAGGATACGACCATTTACAAGGTCGTGTTAAATCACGAGGAACAGTATTCGATTTGGCCCGCCGACCGCGAAAATGCTCTCGGCTGGATCGACGCGGGAAAGACCGGCACGAAAGAGGAATGTCTGGCTTACATCAAAGAGGTGTGGACAGATATGCGCCCCTTGAGCTTGAGGAAAAAGATGGAAGGCACTGCTCGCGAGGGCGCACCTGGCGTAGAAGCATTCCTGAAATAGCGTGCTGCACGCAACCTGAAGTAATTCTCCCTCAAAGTTTCAACTCACAAAAAGCACAAGGCATCTCTATGTTCAAAACGGCTTCACGAACTCCGGCCGGTTTGCGATATCACTCCGGTACGGAGGCTCATCTTCGGCGCGCCGTAATCGATACGGTCATTGAAGTATTCGATGGCTGGTCCTACGACGAGATCATTACGCCGTCG
>DATNCH010000105.1:0-5704 GCA_035571655.1 Pyrinomonadaceae bacterium | reverse complement strand
CGAAGGCATCAGCCTGAGCGATTCGTACGCTTACACAGACAGTATGAGCGATCTGCCGATGTTGTCGATCGTGGGGCATCCGGCGGTGATCAATCCGGATATGCGTTTACGACAAACAGCACTCCATCACGATTGGCCGATTCTTAATTTGAAATAGGGGCCACAAAAAGGCACAAAAGGAACCAAAACAAAGAACCAGGTACTAAGAAAGTACAAACATGGCATTGCAGCTCAGACGAAAGACGCACGAATCAGTAGTCTACATCGACCGCGACAGCGCGCCGCGAATCATGCCTTCCGGTGAGGACTTCATCCTCGAAGACATCCCGATCGGCACGCGTGTTCTCTACCCCAATCCATCGATCAAAGGTCTGCCGAATCGTGAGGCTGCCGTTCGTTACGCGCTCAATCACCCACTCGGCTGCGATCCGCTTTTCGCGCAACTCGAGCCCGGAATGCGCGTGACGGTCGCTGTCGACGATATCAGCCTGCCGTTGCCGCCGATGGCCACGCCTGACATACGTCAAACCATTCTCGAGATCGTTTTAGACATGCTCGCCGCGCATGGAGTCGACGATGTACATATCGTCATCGCCAACTCCCTTCACCGCAAGATGACCGAGTGGGAAATGAAACGGATGGTCGGACCGCGGATTTTCTCCGACTACTACCCGGATCGCTATTACAACCACGACGCCGAATGGACCGACGGCATGATCAAGATCGGCGAGACGAGGCACAAAGAACCGCTGAACCTGAATCGCCGCGCGGCTGAAAGCGATCTGCTGATCTACGTCAACATCAATTTCGTGCCGATGGATGGCGGGCACAAGTCTGTTGCTGTCGGACTCTGCGATTACGAGTCGCTGCGAGCGCATCACGATCCGCAGACCATTCGCGATTCAGACAGCTACATGGATCCCGCGCGCTCCGCCCTGAACCATAAGTGTGTGCGGCTCGGAAAGCTCGTCGACGAGCATCTGAACGTGTTCCATATCGAGACCGCCATCAACAATCGCATGTATGGCGCCGATATGGATTTTCTGCTCCGCAACGAAGACGACTTCACGGCCTTCGATCGCATGAAGTTTGAAGCGATGCGTTACACGATGAGCAAACTGCCGCGAGCCGCGCGTCGCAAGCTTTTGCATTCACGGCCATCGCAGTACGAAATGATCGCGTGTTATGCGGGCAAGACGGAGCCAGTGCACGAAAAGATTGTTGCCAAGGGGTTCGAGCAATATGCAATTCCGATCCGCGGCCAGTGCGACATTTTGATCACGGGGATTCCCGATATTTCGCCATACAACGTTTATTCGATCTTGAATCCGCTGCTGGTCCAGGTGATGGCGCTTGGTTATCACTTCAACTTTTATCGCAACAAACCGCTGCTGAAAAAAGGCGGCGTGATGATCGTGCATCATCCCTGCTTCGACGAGTTCGATCACGATTTTCATCCGAGCTATATCGAGTTCTTTAATCGTCTGTTGCCGGAGACTCGCGATGCTTTCACGTTGCGCGAGAAGTACGAGCGTGAGTTTGCAAACAATCCGAGCTACATCGAGATGTACCGGCGTGGCAATGCTTACCACGGCGCGCATCCGTTCTTCATGTGGTACTGGGGTGAAAACGGCCGCCAGCATGTCGGAAAAGTGATCGCGGCCGGCGCCGAGACCGCGCATGTGCCCGCGATTCTCGGCTGGGAACGAGCAGACAATTTAACCGAAGCCATCGCGATGGCGCGCAGCTACGTGGGCAACTCCGCGGAAATCACGCTGCTGCACCAGCCGATGATCGGGATCGCGGACATGGAATAGCAAGCCACAGATTACGCAGATGATGACACGGATGAATCCGTAATCATCTGTGTAATCCGTGGCTCAAACCTGGTAAGTAATATGACGCTCTCTCCAACTGAAATCTACAACGACCGACGGATCTTCCTCATCGGAAGCACGGGCTTTCTCGGCAAGGTGACGCTGAGCATGCTGCTCTATCGTTTTCCGAACATCGGCAAGATCTACCTCACGGTGCGTGCACGATCGCAGGAGGAGTCGGAGAGCCGCTTCTGGAACAACATCATCACCGCGCCACCGTTCGATCCGCTGCGCGAGCTCTACGGCAGCGCGCTCGAGGGTTTTGTCAACGATAAAGTCGTCATCAGAGGCGGTGACATCGCCGAAACGAACTTCGGCTACACGGAAGACGAAGCCCAAGCCATCGCGGATGACGTCGACGTCATCATCAACTCCGCCGGAAACGTAACATTCAACCCAACTCTCGAGAGCGGCCTGCGCACCAACGTCGTCGGCACGCAAAACGTCATCGCCTTTGCCCGGCGGATGAAACGGCCCGCGCTGGTCCACGTCTCGACCTGTTTTGTCGCCGGTAATCGGTCGGGCGCTGTTTGGGAGAGCGATCCAGTGCTCGGCTACTTCCCGCGCCAACGAGAGCCGGAAATGCAAGGCGTCCAGTTCTCAGTGGACCAGGAGATCGCCGACTGCGCCAAGCTCGCCGACCGCGTCAGAGACGAAGCGCGCGACGCGATGATGACCGCGCGTTTCCGCGAACTCGCACGTAAACGTCTCAACGAAGAAGGCCGCGACGTCGACGATCCGGATGCTCTCGGACTCGCCGTAGCGCGCGAAAGAAAAGTCTGGACCCGAACGCGTTTGACAGATCTCGGCGTCGAGCGCGCCGCCTACTGGGGTTGGCCCAACATCTACACGTACACGAAGTCCCTGGGCGAACAACTCGTGGCGGCCGAAACCGGGATGGTGCGCAGTATCGTGCGCCCGAGCATCGTCGAATCCGCCCTCGCTTATCCTTTTCCCGGTTGGAACGAAGGATTCACGACCACCGCCCCGATCATTTTCCTGATCCGCAAAGGTCAGACAAAGATCCCCGCGAACGATAAGTTGATTCTCGACATCACGCCAGTCGATCAGGTTGCTTCCGTGATGCTCGCAGTCGCCGCGCAGGCTTGCGTCGAGGAGCCGCGACTCGTGTTTCAAGCTGCAACCGGTGATTCCAATCCGAACAACATGGAACGGATCATCGGTCTCGTCGGACTTAATAAGCGGCAATATTTCGAGGAGAAAGAAACCGGCGTCAAGATCCTCAACAAGATTGCCGCGCGCATGGAGCCAAAGCCTGTTACGACTTCGCACTACGAGAAGACGTCCGTCCCGATGTTCAACGATGCTGCGAAGAAGGCGTCGTCGCTGTTGGAGCGTGTGCGCCCGCGATGGGGCGGCGGTCGCGTCGGCGAAGTGATCGACGTCGTGAAGAACAGCGTCGAACGCGTTGAAGAGTTGACGCGCGAAACGACGGAAGCATTCGACATGTTTCGCCCCTTCACCGTCGAGAACGCGTACGTGTTTCGATGTGACAACGTACGCTCGCTCTTCAGTCGCATCAGCGAAGACGAACGATCTCTTCTGACGTGGAACCCGGAAACGTTTGACTGGTACGACTACTGGCTCAACATTCACCTGCCGGGGCTCACGAAATGGGTGTTTCCGACACTCGAAGAGGAGATGCGTGCGCAGCCGAAACGTGTCTACACGTATCGCGATCTGCTCGATCTATTCGAAACTTCGACGAAGCGACACGCGACGCGAGTCGCAATGCGCATCGAGCGTGACGGACACAAGGAACAGTACACCTACGCTGATCTGCGTGAACTCGCGACACGCGTCGCGGGATTTCTCGCGAGCGAAGGCATCAAACCCGGCGATCGCGTCATGCTCGTAAGCAGCAACGCGCCCGAGTGGGGCATGACTTACTTCGGCGTGCTGAAAGCCGGCGCGACCTGCATTCCATGCGATCCGGAAAGCTCCACCGCCGAGATACTCAATTTCGCGCGAGCCGGCAACGCAGCGGGCATCATCTGCAGCCAGACGGTGCTGAACGATCACCCTGAACTGCAGGAACTACTTCAGCAGCAAGGTTCGGCACGTTTGTGGACATTCGACGAAGTCTTCGCACTGCCCGACGAGGAAACAGAAGATCAGCGCATCGCGATGCTGCCGCAACGCGCATCGCCGCAGAGCGTCGCATCGCTCATCTTTACTTCCGGCACGACCGGCCAACCAAAAGGCGTGATGCTTTCGCATCGCAACCTCTCGAGCATGGTTTCGATGTTGTCGTCAGTGTTCGACATGACGACTCGCGATGGCGTGTTGTCAGTGTTGCCACTGCATCACACGTTTGAATTCTCAACCGGATTCCTGACGCCACTCAGCCGCGGCGCACAAATCACGTACTTGCCGGAACTGACGAGCGACGCGCTCGCACGCGCAATCAAGAACGGGCACGTGACTGGAATGGTCGGCGTGCCGGCGTTGTGGGAACTGCTGCACCGTCGCATCAAGAACAGGCTTTACGAACAAAGTGACTGGATCGGCAGGACAGCCGATGGACTCATTCGCGCCAACGCCTGGCTGCGCGACAAGACGCCGCTGAACTTCGGGCAGGTGCTGTTTTATCCGATTCACGAAGGTCTTGGCGGGCGCATTCGTTACTTCATCAGCGGCGGTTCCGCGTTGAGTGAAAAGATCCAGCGCGACTTTCACGGTCTGGGATTCACGATTCTCGAGGGCTATGGTCTAACTGAAGCTTCACCTGTTCTGACTGTGACGCGTCCCGAGAATCGCATGCTTACAGGGACCGTTGGCAAAGCACTGCCGGGCGTCGAAGTGCGTATTTCGGAGCCAGACTCGAGTGGCGTCGGCGAAGTGATCGCGCGTGGTCCAAACGTGATGCTGGGCTATTACGAAGATGAAACGGCGACGCGCAAGACACTCGTCGATCGCTGGCTCTACACGGGCGATCTCGGTCGCGTCGACGACGACGGCAATCTCTATCTCGTCGGCCGTTCGAAAGAGATCATCGTCGATACAAACGGCAAGAACGTCTACCCGGACGAGCTTGAAGAGACTTATTCAAACTCGCCTTACATCAAGGAGCTGAGCATCGTCGGCTTGCCGGATGGAATCGGCGAGAAAGTGGCGTGTCTCGTGGTCGCCGATGACGAGTACGACATTTCACTCTCGCGCGCCGCGCTTCATCGCCTGGTCGAAGAGCACTTCCGCGAAGTCTCCGCTTCCCTGCCCTACTACAAACGCGTGAAGGTTCTACACTTCACCGACATCGAACTGCCGCGCACCGCGACGCGCAAAGTGAAACGACGCGAAGTGGTCCAGAGCATGGAATCGATGGAGGTAAAAGAGAAATCAGGACGGCGTGGCGCCGAGCAGGAGACGACGAATGCAGATGCACTGTGGCTGTTGGACACCGTTGCTACAGTCGCAAATCGATCGCGTTCGGAAGTCTCAATCGATTCGCGTTTGAGCGATCTCGGTTTTGACAGTTTGATGTTTGTCGAGCTTGCGACTGCAATTGAGACTGCCGGCGGTTCGATCTCCGCGCCGGAGCGATTCAATGAAATCCAGGACGTTCGTGAGCTGTTAACCGTCGTCAGCCGGCGTGCTGGTGCGGCGTCCAAACAAGAATCGCGACCCGATGAACGCAAGAAGGACGACGAGATCCATATTCCTTCGTTTGTCCGCACTGCGGGAAACAAGGCAGGCGACTTGTTGCAGCGCTTTCTCTACGATCAGTTCCTTCGCACACATTACGAAGGACAATCGAATATTCCGCCACACACCAATTTCATCGTAGCCGCGAACCACTGCTCGCA
>DATNCH010000104.1:0-10956 GCA_035571655.1 Pyrinomonadaceae bacterium | reverse complement strand
CAAAACGCGCGCTCGCCCATCTCTTCGCGCAGCAAGTGCATGACGTAAGCGCCCTTGTCGTAGACGAGCGTGCGATCCTCGCGCGTCGGACTTTTCCAGTCGGGAAACACGAGCGACTTGTCTTTACCTGCCGCTCGCACTTTCTCGTAGTTCGTTTTGTAGGTCTCGATCTCGCGCATGTAAGCTTCTCGTCCGAAGCGATGTTCGAGATACGCTGCGGCGATGAACGTCGCGATGCCTTCGTTGAGCCAGAAGTGGTTCCAGTCGCGGCAGGTCACCATGTTTCCCCACCACTGATGCGCAAACTCGTGCGCCGCAAGCCAAAGGTCCTGTTCGTTGTCCAGCAACTGTTTTCCGTACGCTTCTTTCAACGCGGTGAAGCTGCTCATCTCCTGTTCGACACCGCCCGCCGCGAGCACCTGCGTGTATGTTTTGTCGGCATACTTAACACCTGCGCGATCTTCGAAGAAGTCGAGCATGTCAGGCGTGTCGCGGAAGATGCGGCGCACTTCCTCGGGAGTGTAGTTCGTCGTGAGATATTGAAGTTCGACGTTTCTCCGTTTCTCTTTCACGACCTGAAAAGGACCGGCGGCAAAACCGAAGATGTACGTTGGGATGGGTGAGCGCTGTTCCCACTCGTAGACACGTTTCTTGTCCGGCAGTTCGCGTTGCGAGACGAGTTGACCATTGGCGATCGCAGTTAGGGGGGCGGGCAGGATGAGTTTGAGAGTAAACGTTGCTTTGTCGGCCGGATCATCCACGCAGACCATCCACTGGCTGGTGGAGAAAATCGTGTAGACCTGTTGTCGATCTGGAAAGAACCGAATCCCGCGCTTCGGCGTGCCGTGAAAATCGACCTCGATCTCTCGCACTCCTCGCGATTCCGGCGGCAAAGACACGCGGAGTCGATGGTCCACCACCGCGAACTTCAGCGCTTTGCCCGCGAGCCTTACAGAATCTATCGCGAGATCGCCACAATTAAACTCCACCTCCCGCGCCTCCGTTGCAAACCGAATCTGCACCGTTCCCTTGACAGACTTGGCGGCAATATCAGGCTCGAGCGTCGCAGCGTAATGCAACACATCCAACGTCGACGCGTGTGTCGCCTGACCACACGCCAAAATCCCAAACACAATTAGCACGAGAAATCTCATTTTCTGACATACCTTATGTGCTTTTTTGTGGCCGGCTTTTGTGCCTTTTTGTGGCCCATCTTTCACATTTCCGCGCTCAGCTCAATCTCATCACCACGCGTAAATGGAATCTCCTCAGCTTCTAACCACTCGACGGCCATGTCTTCAAAGCACTGATGTTCACTGCAAAACCGGTCCCTCCTCTTGTAGGAATCAATCTCGAACTTATCAGGCAGTTCGACGAAATGATCGGTACGCTGTATTTCTCTCGCCTTTAGCACCAATTCGCGTTCCCATTCCGGATACTCCGAGATGAGGTTATCCTTCTCCGCTGCGCTCCAAACTTCCTCAGTGATCATCTCAATCTCGCCGGTACGTCGGTCGAGAAAATACAAGGTGGAATCCGCAGTCATCTCGAGCGCATCGATAACGTCTTGAAGCTTCACAGGCAGTGGCATAATAGTACCTCCAACAATCTTATTACCCGTAGTCTAATCATATTTGTTCAACTCATCGAGAGAAGAATTTACCTGATTCGGGTCAGGAGGTGATGAATCGTCTTCGAACTCCGGAACGACCGAATCTTGAGATCGCATTTTGGGATCTCAAACAGAACGCGGTGATCGATGCTATCTGCCTGTGGTTTCAAACCTCATTCGTAAGTCTCTTCCAATTCCCCCCGACTTCGGCGAGCAAAGAAGCAATTGTGAACGCCGTCCGGTCTACTATTACCTGGAGGTCGAAGCCTACTTAAGTCCGGCAAGTTAACTGGGTACCCCATCCATAACACGAATGTGTCCCAATCCCTTTGCGCTAAGACTTGAAGCATCTTTATTACTTTTTTGCGAAACTGCGTGTGGTCGTCGTTATTTAGACGAAGTACTTCAATTAGAAGCTTCCCATCATCATTTTGATGTTCAAGAGCGGCGAGATCATATTTAAGTCGAGCGAGGTCTTATCTAAGTCGGCTGGCACTTTATATATGATCCGGACGATCATGGATAGCGAGGTGGCGATCTCAAACAAGATCTGCCGCTCCCAAGACAACCTGCCAGAGGTTTCAATTACGATCTCTGACAGCCTGGTAACTGCGTGCCGCAGTTCAGACAAGATCCCACGGATCCTGCAAATGATCAGGTCCGAT
Source organism: Pyrinomonadaceae bacterium (assembly GCA_035571655.1). Lineage (GTDB taxonomy): Bacteria > Acidobacteriota > Blastocatellia > Pyrinomonadales > Pyrinomonadaceae > PSRF01. The sequence continues at coordinate 8,679 of DATNCH010000104.1, read as the reverse complement.
GAAGACATTCCGCGTCTCGTTCAAGATGCAATTTCCGCGCTTTCAGTCCCTTGTACACAGATTACACAGATTCTGAATCACGAGATCGAAGGATCGACTGATACCACGATCGGGTTACGACGTAGATCCACCATGCCGTGATGCGCCGAACGGCATTACGTGGCAGAATGCAGCGTTATGGCTAAACCGGTATTACTCACGATTGACGACGATCGTGAGGTGTTGCGCGCAATCGAGCGCGATCTGCGACGCAAGTATGCAGGCGACTATCGCGTGTTGCGCGCCGGATCGGGACAGGAGGCGCTCGATATTGTTCGAGAGTTGAAGATCAGAAATAACTCGATCGCAATGTTTCTGATCGATCAACGAATGCCCGGACTGTCCGGCGTCGAATTTCTTTCACAGGCAATCACATTCTTTCCGGACGCGAAGCGCGTACTGTTGACTGCGTATGCTGACACCGACGCAGCGATCGCTGCGATCAACGAAGCCGGCATCAACCACTACCTGCTGAAGCCGTGGGATCCACCTGAAGAAAATCTCTATCCCGTGCTCGACGAGTTGCTCGAGGACTGGGAGGCGGCGTTCCCGACACAGTTTGAAGGCATCCGCGTTTTGGGTAATCGCTGGTCCCCCGCTTCGCACAACATCAAAGACTTCCTCGCACGCAATCACGTTCCTTATCAGTGGCTCGATATCGAAACTGTCGGCTCAGACACGGAAGTCCGCAGTCTTGTCGAGCTGCTCGATGAGGAAGAGACGCGAAACCTGCCGATCGTGATTCTTCCCAACGGTGTGCGTCTGCGGCAACCGTCTCTCGCAGACCTTGCCGAACACGCAGGACTCAAGACTCGCGCTACACAAGCGTTTTACGATCTCGCGATCGTCGGTGGTGGACCAGCAGGATTGGCCGCGGCTGTCTACGGCGCCAGCGAGGGCTTGCGAACCGTAATGATCGAACGTGAAGCGCCTGGCGGACAAGCCGGCATGTCGAGTCGCATCGAAAACTACCTCGGTTTTCCAAGTGGACTCACCGGCGCCGATCTCGCGCGACGAGCGGTGGTCCAGGCGAGACGGTTCGGCGTCGAGATCATTTCAGCCGAGGCGACGGAGGTTCGTATTGATGGACCATATCGCTTTCTAAAACTTGCAAACGGCGAGGAACTCAGTTGTCACGCGTTGTTGGTGGCGACGGGCGTCCAGTGGCGCAAGTTGGATGCGCCGGGTGTGGAACGCTTAACCGGCGCCGGCATTTACTACGGCGCAGCGATGACTGAGGCAATGTCGACGAAGGACGAAGACGTTTATGTCGTTGGGGGCGCGAACAGTGCGGGACAAGCGGCGATGTACTTTTCCAGGTATGCGAAGCGGGTGGTCATTCTCGTGCGCGGCTCGTCGCTCGCATCGTCAATGTCTCAATACCTGATCAATCAGCTCAAAGCGACCCCAAACATTCAAATCGAATTCAACACGGCCGTGGTGGAAGCATTCGGCGAAGATCATCTCGAGGCGATTTCGATTCACTGCTCCGTGACGAATGAGACAACCAAAGTTCCCGCGAACTCCCTGTTTATCATGATCGGAGCCGCGCCAAACACAGACTGGCTGGCCAACATCGTCGAACGCGACGAACGTGGCTTCATCTATTCGGGTCCACAACTCACGCGCGATGGTAAGCGGCCGAACGGGTGGAAGCTCGAACGCGATCCCGGGCTTTTGGAGACGAATGTTCCGGGCATCTTTGTCGTGGGCGATGTCCGGCACGGCTCTGTGAAGCGTGTGGCATCGGGCGTCGGCGAGGGATCAGTTGCGATATCTTTTGTGCATCAATATCTGAGCAAGGTCGTGTGACAGATGGAAGAAACAGTTACCGGCGGTATTGAAGCAATCGTTCCGGCGAGTGCGTCACCGGCTGACAGAGTCGAGGCGCTTCGTCGCGTCCATGTGTTTGCCGATCTGCCCGAGGAGCAGTTGAAGTGGTTTGCCGATAACACCGAAGAGTATCGATATTCGTTGGGCGACGTGTTGTTTCGTAAAAACGATCCGCCCGATCACATGGTAATCCTGCTCGAGGGCGAACTTCATGCTTACTGGGACGAAAAAGATCACGACGTTGTCTATATCGGACGAGCGGGTGATCAGGCGAGCGAAGTAACGGGCATGCTTCCGTTTTCACGGATGACGTCGTATCAAGTGACCGGACGCGCCGTGACAGACATGCGCCTGCTGCGATTTCCGGTGCGACTTTTTCCAGAGATGATGCAGCGCATGCCGGTCCTGGTCCAACGGCTCGTCGGGATCATGAGTGACCGAGTGCGTGAAGCAGCCACGCTCGATCAGCAACAGGACAAGTTGATGGCGCTCGGCAAACTGTCGGCCGGACTCGCTCACGAGCTGAACAATCCGGCGGCTGGCGCAACACGTGCGGCCAACGATCTAATCGAGACTCTGAAAGAATTGCGCGCGGCTGACATGCGGCTCTGTTCACACGATCTGAGCGACGACCAGCAGTCGTCGATCGCCGCTTTCGAACGCAAAGCTATCGATCATACGGAGACCGCGGAGCAGTTGAATTCGCTCGATCAAAGCGATCGGGAAGATCAAGTGTCTGAGTGGCTCGAGACACATGGCATCTCCGATGGGTGGAAGCTTTCACCAAACCTCGTCGAGGCCGGAATGGATTCGCCGGCACTCGAACAGCTCCTCGGAGAGATACCGTCGACTGCGATCGGAGACGTGCTGGCGCGAGTCAACTCCCAACTCGCAGCCGCGAAGCTGGCCACTGAAATCAAAACGGCCACTGGACGCATATCAGAGCTCGTCGGCGCGATTAAAGAATACAGTTACATGGACCAGGCGTCGGTCCAGGAACTCGATGTACACAAAGGGCTCGAAAACACGCTGCTTATTCTCAAGTACAAGTTAAGAAAAAAGGACATCACCGTCACGCGTGACTACGATCGATCGTTACCACAGATCAAAGCGTACGGCAGCGAGCTCAACCAGGTATGGACCAACCTGATCGTCAACGCAGTCGATGCGATGAGCGTAGGCGGGAAGCTGAAGGTGCGTAGCAAACGTGAACCAACCGACATCATGGTTGAGATTCGTGATAACGGCGCCGGCATACCGCAGGACGTGCGGTCGCGTATCTTCGAACCATTCTTCACCACTAAACCCGTCGGCGAAGGCACGGGCCTCGGTCTGGACACCGTCGCCCGCATCGTCCGCAAACACCGCGGCAACGTTCGTTTCGAATCCAAACCCGGCGACACCTGCTTCCAGGTCCGCTTACCGATCGGTTAGCCACAAAAAGGCACAAAAGTGAACTTATGAAGTTTATTCTGTGCCTTTTGTGCTGCTTTGTGGCAGGAAATAAAATGAGGCCCCCCGCTTATTCCTTATCACACTTGGGCCATTCCTTCGACGTGGCTGAATAACAATCTTCGATCATCAGTCTTCCCAGGTGGATGATTGCTACCTCTTGAAGGTCTTCGATTTTCATGCTTGCAGACAAGGCAGATTGATTCGTGATATAAGCGCAGCACCCTGTTTGGAGGAAACCTCATGACTGAACATGACAATGAGCATCTGATTGATTTTCCCACCAGTCTAAAAAACGTGAAAGTGGATCCCGATCCTAATCACGAGGCTGACGTACTGTTGTTAACCTGCATGGATTTCCGCTTTTTCTTAACCATCGCGGAGATGATGGAAGGGATAAAGTACGATCATGTGATTCTCGCCGGAGCGGCGCTGGGTGTGGTCCAGGAAAAGGAACCGCACTGGGGCAAAACGTATTTCGATCACCTGGGCCTAGCCGTTAAGCTTCACAAGATCAGCAACGTTTGGGTGATGGAGCACCGCGACTGCGGGGCTTATGGACCAAAGGGATTCGGCTTGTTACCTGCCAATCCGGACCGCAAGCAGGAGCGAAAGGAACACCTGAAACAGGTGCGAGAATTCGCGCGTCAGATTCCTGCCGACCTGGAGCTGGACTTTAAGTGCTTTCTTCTGGAAGTTCCGCCCTCAATACAAACTGTGACCTTCGATCAGCTGATCGGAGACGACTAAAACCGCTTCCTCCTCCCTCCTCACAAAAATCTTTTCTCCGAATGATACGGTTCTAGCCATTTTTACGCCTTAGGAAGACGAGTATGCGGATTCCTCACCGCAAGTTAACGACTCATGACACAAATCCAGCAGTGCGGGCCATCAACGCAAACTTCTGCTCGATGTTTGAGGGAATGCTCGCTGCCGGAGTTCACTACGACGGATTGCAAGCGTTGGAGGATTCGTAGACTACGTCACCACGCGATCGTTTCGAGATCTGAACTGCGGACTGGCCGGAGAGACGACGTTCAACGGCAATCTCGGAACCTTTTCAGGACCCGTCATCATGTTTGCGGCGGGACACGGCTTGGGAACAGCGATGCAAGACACTGCCGCACTCATGACGTCGGCAACCGTAACAATGAAGTCAAACCCGATCATGAAGTGGATCAAAGACAATTTTTAAACAGGAAGTGTCCTCGCAAAGACGCAAAGGCGCAAAGATCTGCTCGATCATCTTTGCGCCTTTGCGTCTTTGCGAGGAAATCTACCCAGATAAGTCGAGTAACCAGATATCGCTCTCGCCTGAGTACAGGGAGAAGTAAATGAGTTGACCGTCGCGGGAGATGCCAACACTACGAAGACGCATCTCCTGCGACGGCAAAATTTCTCGCACGCGTTTCGTCACGACGTCACTGAGGTAGATCTTGTCGTCCGCCAAATAGAGGAAACGCGATCCGTCGGCAAGCCACATTGGGTACGAACCAACGTCGAGTATTTTCTCGTACTGCTTTGTCTCAAACGAATAGCAAACCACCTGATCGGCAGAGTCGGTGCCAATCAACTTCTTTCCATCGGGCGACCAGTCCCACACAACCATCGGGTTTTCAGGTTCCACCGGCAATCGCTCCAATGTTTGACTGGCCCAATCTTTATTGAGCTCGAGAATCACATTCACGCCTTTGCGGCGAAAGAGCATCCGCTGGCCATCGGGCGACCACAGGGGGAACGAAGAGTCGCCCGGGCTGTCGTAGCTCAGTTGGCGAAGATTTCCTCCGTCGGCGTCCATGGTCCATATCTCGTAGCGGCCAGTGCGATCAGACGTAAATGCGATCTTCTTGCCGTCAGGAGACCAGCGCGGGTAACGATCGAAGGGCCGATCGTTTGTAAGGTCGCGCCAGTTTGTTCCATCACGTTGAATGATCACGATGTCGTCCTGCGCTCGCCGGGGCACTCTCATTACGAAGTGCGTGCCGTCAGGAGATAATTCGGGACGACTTATCCGCTGATCGCCGCGCGTGATCCAGAACGGTTCCCCAACAGTCTTCTCGCGCTTTGCGTCAAATTTCACGCCATGGATATTTGATTCTTCTTCTGTTTGTACGTAGATAAGTCGACGGCCATCGCGCGAAAAGTTCAGGTGGCGGCTAAACGCCGAAGGCGTGACGACTGCCTCCGGCTCGCCCAACACTTTTCCTGTTTGTTCGTCGATCGGCACTCGCCAAAAACCCATATTGCCGCTGCGATCGCTCACGTAGTAGAGAAACTTTCCATCGGGAGACCAGACAGGATTCCAGTTCGTCGGAGAATCTTTCGCGACGACCTCGATGTCGCCTCCGGACTTGGAGATCGTCGCAACTTCACTTCGACCTGAGCTTGGCGGCATGTACCAAAACGCGATCCGCTGCCCGCCTGGAGACCACGCGGGCTGCATCGCATCGTTTTCATAAAGCACACGCTTCCCGCCCGTCGCAACGTCGACGATCCACAACGCACTCGGCCTGGTATTTCGGATGGTCGGTGCGCTCTGACTTCTGGTGCTGCAAGCGATCTCTTTACCATCCGGAGACCACGAAGGATGGCGGCAACCGGCGACCACGAGGCGGCTGTTTTCGCCAGTGCGCTCCATCACATATATACCCAAAGGCTCGCGATTAGAACGAAACGCGATGCGTTCGCCGTCAGGAGAAAACGCAGGTTCGGTTTCCTCAGAGGGTGTATTAGGTGTCAATCGCGTTGCGTTTTTGCCGCCTACACGCTGTTCGAACAAGTCCCAGTTTCCATTTTCCTCAGCCGCATAAACAAAACTTTTTCCGTCGGGTGCGAGTGTTGGAAAGAATTCGGTCCCCGGCTGGTTTGTCAGTTGCAAATGGACCGCGCGCGACCAGTCAGGCGCGACCGCGGGTCTGGCGCGAGTCAAGTACCATCCGAGCGGAATCGCTGCGAGGATCAAGACAATCACGACAGCTATTGGCCAGAACCACGTGCGTTGAATGAAGTTTGGAAAAGAACTCGTGATCGCGCGCGGATTTGAAGTCGTCGCCGAGGAGTCGATCATTCGCAGCAGTCGACGAATATCGGCGCGAAAGTCTGAAGCAGTCTGGTAACGAAGTTCGCGATCTTTTTCGAGAGCTTTCGTGAGGATCTGATCGAGCTCTGAAGGCAGTGTCGCGTCGCTGGTTGTGGCGGGTTCTGGCTCAGTCGAGAGAATGGCGTTGACCGTTTCCTGACGCGTCTTGCCGGTGAATGGCTTCTTGCCGGTGACGAGCTCGTACATCACAACACCAAGACTCCAGATATCCGTGCGATGATCGATCGGCTCACCGGCTGCTTGCTCCGGCGACATGTACGCCAGGGTGCCCATTGCCACGCCGAGTTGCGTCTTCGCCATTTCTTGTGAGGTGCGGACTGAAGTATCTTGCGTGAGTTTCACCAAGCCAAAATCCAAAACCTTTACATAACCATCGGGACGCACCATCACGTTGTCAGGCTTGATGTCGCGATGAACAATGCCGGCCTGGTGAGCGGCGGAGAGGGCCTCTGCAACCTGGGACGCAATCGCTAAGAGCTCTCGCAGTGTTAGTTTCTGTCGCAGAGACGAAAGGTTTTGACCTTCGACAAACTCCGTCGCGATAAAGTGTAGACCATCGGCTTCCCCGACTTCATAGACGGTGATCAGGTTTGGATGGTTTAGCGATGACAGCGCACGAGCTTCAACTCGAAAACGCGCAGCACGTTCGGTATCGGCTACGAAGTGCCACGGAAGGATCTTCAGCGCTACCAATCTCTTCAGCTTAGTGTCACGCGCAAGATAAACCTCACCCATACCACCCGCGCCCAACAATTTTTCGATCTTATAGTTGGCGATTTCCTTATCGATGAGCGAAAAGGAAGTGGTGAGATTTGAATCTTCCGCCAGCCGCGCCGCCGCAACTTTCATCGCCGAGCGTTCCATGAAGTTTGACGCCTGCTGCTGTGCCTTCAAGAGACTCAGAACTTCGTCACGCAACTCAGCGTTGTCTTTCGCCGCCTCCGAGACAAAGGCTTCGCGTTTATCGAGTGGTTGGGCCAACGCCTCCTCGAATAATGCGTCAACTTTTTTCCAGAGGTCGGGATCCATCGAATTAATTAGAGGAGAGCTCGCGATAAAGCCATGCTTTGGCTTTGTTCCATTCGCGCATTACGGTGATGGGTGCGATTTTCATGACTTCCGCGGTTTCGTCAACGCTCAAGCCTCCGAAGAAGCGCAGCTCGACAATTCGACTCTTCCGTTCGTCGAGTTCGGCAAGACTCTTCAACGCATCGTCGAGCGCGAGCAGGTCACCATCCTTTTCCGCGGAGATCGTCATCGCTTCGTCCAACGAGATCTGAAGTGCTTCTGCGTCTTTAGCGACGCGTGGTCGACGTCGAGCGAAGTCGACCAGGATGCGGCGCATCATCTGCGCGGCAACGCCAAAGAAGTGTGCGCGATTCTGCCAGCGCACTGCTTTCCAATCGATCAAACGTACGTAAGCTTCGTTGATCAGTGCCGATGTTTGCAGCAGGTGATCGGGGCGCTCGCGACTCATGTAACGTTTCGCGAGACGGTATAGTTCGGCGTGAACAAGCGGCGCTATCCTGGCCAGGGCGGCTTCGTCGCCGTCTCCCCAGGCCAGCAAAAGTTCAGTGAGTTCGTGGGCCCCAGGTTCGTCCATATCGGGACCTCAGGACAGGTGGTACAAAAGCGGAGAGAATTTATCACATGGCGGGCGACAAACCTTAGATAAACCACGTGATCACCAGCCCGATAGTCGCGGCGAAGATCGCGGCGGTGGTGATCCATCCCAGAATGTTCAGACCTCGAGTGTTTACGCGGTCTCCCATGATCCTGCGGCTGTTCGTCATCAGCATGATCATTAAAAGCAAAGGCGGCGTGGAGAAGCCCTGGACCACACCGGAGAAGACGAGCGCTTTCATCGGATTGAAACCGAGGAAGTTCAGCGACATCGCCAGCACCGTAAACGCTCCGATCGCGGCATAAAACTTTTTCGCTTCCGACGGCTTGGCGTGCAAGCTGTGTTTCCATCCGACGACCTGACACAGATCGTAAGCAGCGCCCGTCGTCATGAGCGGTACGGCGAGAAACCCGACGCCGATCACGCCCAAAGCAAACAGGATCGTCGCCGCGTCACCAGCTAACGGACGGAGTGCTTCTGCGGCTTCCGCTGTTGAGTTCCCCCCTGGTTCGCGCGATTGATAGACGATTCTAATGAGCGTGGTGAGAGTTCTGTCAGTACCTCAGCGTACTGTGCTAAGGCACAAAGGCACAAAAGTCATAAAACATAAAAAATCGTTTTGTGACTTGTG